>JBIILL010000038.1:0-10811 GCA_044232665.1 Candidatus Planktophila sp.
CGTCCGCCTTCATAGATGCAATCCACAGGGCATTCTTCGATGCAGGATTTATCTTTTACATCGATGCACGGTTCAGCGATCACATACGTCACGAGCAGCCTCCAAAAAATCTAGCGAGTTGGTTACCGGGGAATTCTAACTCCTACAGTGGCTGATGCGCGATATTTGCCGACTCGGTTTATCGTTCTGCTATGCCAACCGAGCTAGAAGCCGCCTTTGCCTCACTTTTAGGCAAAAGGGTCAGTATTCGGCTGCACGATCCAGAAGGTGGATTTCGCGACATTCTCGGCCATCTCGAGAGCCCCTTCACGCTAAGAAATCGACATGACGATCTGATCGAATTTTCACATGATCAGATATTTGTTTGGCGCGAAGTAATAGAGCGCACATGAAGTTATATGACACTAAATCGCGACAACTAAAAGAGGTGACGGCAACTGATGGATTGCTATCAATGTATTGCTGTGGCCCTACCGTTTATCGCGATGCACATGTTGGCAATCTTCGAACATTCCTGCTCTCTGACCTGATCGTTCGTATTGCGACTTTGGAAGGCATGAAAGTAAATGCTATTCAAAATATTACTGATGTTGGACATATGTCCGATGATTTTGTTGAACATGACAAAATGCTGCAGCAGGCCACTTTAGAAAAGATTGATCCATTTGAAATAGCTCGAAAGTATGAAGAAAGGTTTCACGCAGACCTTGCACGCTTGAACATAATTCCTGCTAACCAATACCCACGTGCAAGTGAGAGTATTGAATTAATGCAGAATTTAATTCTAAAGCTTATTGAATCTGGTTTTGCATATGTTGGTGACGATCGCTCTGTTTACTTTGAAGCTCAGAAATTCTCGACTTATGGTGCTATCAGTGGCAATAAACTTGATTCACTTATGCCAGGTCACAGATATGAATATCACAATGACGGGGTAAAAAGATTTCACGCTGATTGGGCGCTTTGGAAATCTGCGGGTGATAGAACTCAAATGGTGTGGGAATCTCCCTGGGGGGTTGGATTTCCAGGATGGCATATCGAATGTTCTGCGATGTCTTTAGATTTGCTAGAGGGCCATGTTGATGTTCATGTAGGTGGAATTGATTTGCGTTTCCCGCACCATGAAAATGAACGCGCTCAATCAAATGCTGTAATTGGTGCAGAAGCAGTTGATTTGTGGGTTCATGGAGAACACCTGCTATTTGAGGGTAGAAAAATGTCAAAGAGCTCGGGCAATGTTGTCCTTGTAGAGGATCTAGTATCAAAGGGAATAGATCCACTCGCCTTACGTCTTTGCTTCCTTGAGAACCGATATCGATCTCAAATGGATTTAACCTGGAATTCATTGCAAGCAGCCGATGAAACTTTGACCCGTTGGCGAACAAGGATGAGCGAGTGGAGTACTTCTAACGAAGCAACATCTGATCAAGAGATTGCTAATGCATTTTCAAATGACATTGACACGCCACGCGCAATTATGAGACTGCGAGAAATCGAGAAAAGTGATCTTTTAAATCGACGCGAATTATTTCTATTTGCCGATCAAGTCCTTGGCTTAGATTTAGCTCGCCCAGTTGCCAAGAAAGAGTTAACTGATCAGATGCAGAATCTACTTAGTGAGCGCGTCAAAGCCCGTAGTGAAAAACGTTGGGCAGATAGTGATGAATTGCGAGTTCAGTTAGAAAACCTTGGCTTACAAATTAAAGACACTACCGACGGGCAAAACTGGTCTTAAAGCGGGGTCAAGATCGCGATTATGACTGCGATAAATCCAAAGTTAATTAAGGAAACTCCGATTGCACTGCCTTCAATCAAATACTCTTCATTAACACCAGGAAACCCTGCACGTAAGATTACAAAGCCCCACGCTGCTGCGGCGATAAATCTATAGACCCGTTTTCCCCACAAACGTCCTGCTGCCCAAATTCCAATGCAGGTGGCTGCAATTGAGAGAATTAACCCAAACGGTGGAAGGAAGCTGTAGATAAAGACTGAACTTGCGCCTAGCGCCAGACCCAAAAGAAGTGAATATAAATATCGCATTACAGAACTACACCTGACGTTAAATCTATTTCGCGCCCCTTGGAATCAAAGGGTGCACTCTTTGCGCCCTTCACAAGGGTGTAGTACTCATCTCCCCAAATCTGCATGCCAAGATTATTAGAGAGTGCAAAGAATGGGCCATCTAATGCAATTTGAGTTTCGTGTGCTTTCATAGCCGCCATCTTTAAATCAACATATGCAGCGCCATCTATCAAAGTAGTTACAAACTCATCATCTTTAGCAAATGGAACATCATCGATACTTTCAGCACCGAAGAAATCTGAACCAATTTCCTTCATTTTTTCCATGCCTTGGGCGATGACAGATTTAGGAATTGTGTTCCAATAAATCTTTTGAATCTGCCATGTTGATAATTCAGAGGCGCGCATTGCAACTCTGTGTGCTTGAATGTGATCAGGGTGGCCGTATCCACCAATTTCATCATAAGTAATCAAGATGTGTGGTTTTACTTCTTCAATTACTTCTACAAGAATTTTTGCAGCAGTGTCTAGACCTGCCTGCCAAAAAACATCGGGGCGATTATTTGCTTCTGTACCCATCATGCCGCTATCTCTAAATTTTGTAGATGGTGCTCCAAGAAATCGGTAATCTGAAATTCCAAGTGCTTTCATGGCAAGTGCAAGTTCTGTTTCGCGATGTGATCCCAGCAAATCTTGCTCGGTACTAGCTAGATGTGAGAGGCCAGGAACTAATACTTCGCCCTCTTCGCCACGTGTGCAGGTCACAAGGGTCACTTGAGCCCCACGATCGGCATAAAGAGCCATTGTTGCTCCATTGTTGATGGTTTCATCATCTGGATGTGCATGTACGAGCAGGATGCGAATACCTTCATAGGGGCGGTTCATGATTGGTAATTCTGCCGTACGATTACTCCAATGAGTAACGTAGACACAACCAACAAGGCGCGTTTGCCTCGCGATGAGCGCCGAGCATTGTTGCTTTCAGCAGCCCTTGAAGTATTCACCGCTGCTGGCTACCACTCTGCTGCAATGGATGAAATTGCAGATCGTGCAAATGTTTCAAAGCCAGTTTTGTACCAGCACTTCCCATCAAAACTCGATTTATACCTGGCAGTACTCGATTTGCACATCGATTCTTTGGTATTTGAAATTCAAAAGGCAATTGCTTCGACTCCAGATAACAAAGATCGAGTCCATGCAACTGTCGATGCTTACTTTGCATTCATTGAAAAGGAAGGCGAGGCATTTCGCCTACTTTTTGAAAGCGACATGAGCGTTGAACCACAGGTTCGCCAACGACTTAACCGTATGACGTACGACTGTGCAGCTGCAGCAAGTGCTGTGATTGCAATTGATACTGGCCTACCAAAAGAGGCATCAATGCTTTTGGGTGTTGGAATGATTGGTTATGCGCAAGTAACTGCTCGTCACTGGCTCGAACGAGATAGCAAGTTGAGTCGACAAGAGGCTGTGGAACTAGTTCACAACCTCATGTGGCGAGGCATTTCAGGTTTTCCGCGCAATTAATCCCGATAGGAACAAATTTATATGTCACCAACATTTGCCGAACTGCCCCTGCGCAGCCAAACAATTGAAGCACTTCACGCCCATGGCTTCTTAGCGCCATTTGCCATTCAAGAAATGGTTTTGCCAATCGCACTTGCTGATGGCGATGTAATCGGACAAGCTAAAACAGGTACCGGTAAGACTCTTGCATTTGGTATTCCTGTTATTGAACGAGTTATCGCTCCTCACGATCCAGAGTGGGCTGACTTTGCAAACAAAGGAATGCCACAGGTTTTAATTGTTGTTCCTACCCGCGAACTATGTACTCAGGTAACGCGCGATATTGAAGAGCTTGCCTCTAACCGAGGTATCCGCACACTTGCTGTTTATGGTGGACGCGCATTTGAACCACAAATTGAAGCACTCCATGCTGGTGTTGAAATTGTTGTGGGCACACCGGGCCGACTTCTAGATTTATCTCGCCAAGGACAACTAAAACTCAAAGAGGTTTCTCGCTTAGTTCTTGATGAAGCAGATGAAATGTTAGATCTTGGTTTCTTGCCGGATGTTGAAAAGATTCTTTCAAGCACTCCTAATCGCGCCCAAACCATGTTGTTCTCGGCAACTATGCCTGGAGACATCATTGCTCTTGCTCGCCGCTTCATGAATCAGCCAATTCATATTCGAACACAGGACAGCGAAGATGAAGGTGCGGTTGTTACTCGCATCAAGCAACATGTTTTGCGCGCTCACGCCATGGATAAAATTGAAATGCTGGCACGAATCTTGCAGGCAGATGGTCGTGGACCAACAATGGTTTTCTGTCGCACAAAGCGCACGGCACAAAAGACCGCTGAAGATTTGATGGAGCGTGGATTTAAGGCAGCACCTATTCATGGTGATCTGGGCCAAAGCGCACGTGAAAAAGCATTAGGTGATTTCAAAGCAGGAAAATCAGATGTTCTCGTTGCAACAGATGTTGCA
The DNA here is from genome assembly GCA_044232665.1 of Candidatus Planktophila sp. Taxonomy (GTDB): domain Bacteria; phylum Actinomycetota; class Actinomycetes; order Nanopelagicales; family Nanopelagicaceae; genus Planktophila. The sequence continues at coordinate 4,515 of JBIILL010000038.1, forward strand.
GCCCGCGGTATTGATATCGATGGCATCACACACGTAATCAACTATCAATGTCCTGAAGATGAAAAAACTTATGTGCACCGCATTGGTCGTACAGCTCGCGCAGGTGCTCACGGTATCGCTGTGACATTTGTTGATTGGGATGAGCTTGCGCGTTGGAAGATGATTAATCAGGTTCTAGAGCTTGGCCTTGCAGAACCTGAAGAGACTTATTCATCCTCAGAACATTTGTATCAAACGCTAAATATTCCAGCTGGTTCAACAGGTCGACTTGTTAAGGCTAAGCCTGTAGCAAAAGTTGAATCTAAAGAAGCTCGAGCACCACGTACCAAGCAAGCGGCTGCTCCAGTTCGCACCGAGCGCACCGAGCGCACTCGCACCCGTACTAAGAAGTTTAAAGAGAGCTAAGCAGCAACAAAGACGCGGATTGCATCAACAAGCATTTGTACTGCAATAGCTGCAAGCAATAAACCTGCAATACGGGCAACCAGAGTGACACCTGATTCCTTGATAACATTTAAAATTGTTGTTGACGCCATTAAGGCTGCTGCAATTGCAACGTGGACTGCAATCACTGCTGCTACTAAGCCAAGTGCCATGCTGGTTGTGTCTACTTGCTGAACGAAGATCATCGTTGCAACGATTGCGCCAGGCCCAGCCAAAATAGGTGTGCCTAGTGGAACCAATGCAATATTGGAATCCCCATCATCACCATGCTTCTTAGAATTTCCAGTCAAAAGCTCTAGCGCAACTAGCAATAGCAATAGTGCTCCTGCAGCCTGTAGTGCTTCCATAGAGATATTTAGATAATTCAAAATCGCTCGACCAAAGAGAGCAAATATTGAGATCACAAGGAGAGAAACACCTGCTGCTTGAATAGCCAGAATGCGACGAACTCGAGGTGACTTATCTGCAACTAAACCTAAGAAAATAGGAGTTGCACCAGGTGGATCCATGATCACAAATAAGGTGACAAATGATTGGACCGCAAAAGTTACTGCGCTTATATCTTTCATGCGTTAACCACCCTTCGTGCATCTGCCTGTGACTCTAGCTTCTGCCATTGTTCCCTACTTGTGTGGTTTTCTGCTAATAAATTCATTTTTCCAGTCCCGTGATAATCACTACTTCCGATGACTACAAGATCTAGTTCTTGAGCAATAGCACGCAACATTGCACGCTCATCAGGGTTTTGATCCCTATGGTCTACTTCTATTCCATTAAGACCTGCAGCAAGTAGATCTGCAAAATTATCAGGTTTTAGGATTTGTCCCCGATGAGATGCAAAGGGATGGGCAATAACAGCAACTCCACCTGCTCTGCGAATCAACGCAATAGCCTCAACTGGCGTTGGGGCGGCATGAGAAACATAAAAACGTGAATCATTGTGTAATAAATCAATAAAAGCTTCATCGCGAGATTTAACAATTTTCTTGGCAACTAATGCATCAGCCAAGTGTGGACGTCCCATTGTGGCTCCGACCGGCATGGCTTTTTCAACATCTTCTATTGAAATATCCATTCCTTCGGCACGCATTTTTTCAATCATTTTGCGCATTCGCGGCAAGCGACCATCGCGAGTTTCTTCTAATACTGTTTGCATCTCTTTATGGTTTTGATCAAAAAGCATCCCCAGCATGTGAACACTTACGCCATCAGTTGTCAGACATGAAATTTCAGCACCGAGCGCTAACTTTAGGCTTCCCCGCAATGCTTGCGTTGCTTCTTCCCACCCTGATGTTGTGTCGTGATCTGAAATTCCTAATACCTCTAACCCTTGAACAATAGCTTTGTTCACTAGATCTCTTGGTCGATCGGTGCCGTCACTACAAGTTGTATGCGTATGTAAATCAATCATTACTCGCGCCTCGTGTTCTGGTAACAACTAACACGCAACCAATCAGAATCAGTGCAATTCCTGGAATGATTCCAGCTGGAGGTCTTTGATCTAACCACCATGCTGCAAGAACAGCACTGACTGGCACCTCAAAAAACACAATTAAAGAAACTACCGCAGGTGAAACTCTCTTTAATGCAGAGTTAAACATTGAATGTCCCAGCAGTTGTGCCCCGAGGATTAATCCCAAAAGAATCCACCACTCTTTTGCACTAAAAGAAAATATTTCATTCCCAGCGATTAATGCCATAGGTAGCGCTGTCATCGAACATATGAAATAACAAATCGTTGTATAGGTTGTTGTTTCTAGAGTTCTTTGTGCTTTAGAGCCTGCAATCATGTAGGCCGCTGCAAGTGCTGCGGAGATAAGAGCAGCTAAGTCTCCTAAAAATGACTTGAATGAAATTTGGAGGTCTACACCGACAACAAGTAATACGCCTGCAAAACTTACGATCATTCCGAGCCATGCTTTTGAAGGAATATGACCGCCAGAAAACTTGACAAACAAAGCCGCAAATATTGGTTGCAAAGCAACTAATGCAGTTCCTGCGGCAACTGTTGTCATTCTCATGGCTAAGAAAAATCCAACAAAGTGAAGAGCTAAGACAACTCCAGCAATTACCGCCCACTTCACGCCTGCTCGATCACGTTGATGGCCAAGTGCAAATGGCAATGTCACTAGCGATCCGCCCAGATTTCGCCAGAAGATCAATGTGAGGACAGGCATTGTGCTCATTGCAATTAGTGGCCCAGAAGTTCCAATTCCAATAATTCCTAAACCTAAACGAATCAGATCTGGACGTGCGGGCATCGCCGTATGTTGGTTAATGCGTTCCCCTGCGTTCATAAGAGAAAGGTACCCTTATCCCATGAGTGGCAATCTCCTAAACCGAGTATTTCTCGCCCGTCTTGCAGGTACCGCGGTCTTTGACCCAAATGGTGATCCAGTAGGAAAGGTGCGAGATGCTGTCGCGACCCTTCGTTCCACAAATCAACCTCCACGAATTCTTGGATTAGTTGTTGAAGTTCCTTTGCGCCGTCGCGTTTTTGTTCCGATCACTCGTGTGACTTCTATTGAAAGTGGAGCTGTAGTAATCACAGGTTTGCTCAACATGCGCCGCTTCGATACTCGTCCTGGTGAAGTTTTAGTTCTTGGCGAAATGCTTGATCGTTCAATTACATTAGTTGAATCTGGTGAAGCCGTTGTAGTTGAAGACATGGGAATGGAAGAGACACGTACTGGTGATTGGTTTATTAATCGAGTTCACATCATGCGTCGAGGTCAAGGCCTACGTCGCAAGGGCGCAACATCAACTGTTGCTTGGGAAGAGGTAATAGGTTTTGCAAGTACTGAGCAAAACCAAGGTGTGGCAAATTTAATGACGACACTTGCAAACCTTCGCGCAGCCGACCTTGCAGCCGTTTTACAAGATCTTGCTCCTAAGCGTCGTATTGAAGTTGCAATCGCACTTGATGATGAGCGACTTGCAGATGTTCTTGAAGAAATGGATGAGACGGATCGTGTTGCACTTTTAGCTGAACTCGAAGGTGAAAGAGCTGCAGATGTATTGGGCGAAATGGATCCAGATGATGCTGCCGACTTGCTACGAGAAATTGGTGAAGAGCGAGCAAATGCTCTTATTGATTTGATGGAGCCTGAAGATGCAGAAGATGTTTTGCGTCTGATGACCTACGAAGATTACTCAGCTGGCGGAATGATGACGACCGAGCCAATTGTGCTCACCGCTGATTCAACAGTTGCCGATGCGCTAGCTGCAGTTCGCCAAAAAGAAATTTCACCTGCACTTGCCTCCCAGATCTACATCTGCCGCCAACCTGTTGAAACACCAACTGGTCGCTTTATTGGAGTTGTTCATTATCAGCGCTTGCTGCGCGAGCCTCCTGCAACACTGTTGGGCTCTATCGTTGATAACGACTCAAAAGGTGTTAATCCTGATGCAACTTTGCATGAGGTTTCATCGTATTTAGCTAGTTACAACATGCTTTCGCTGCCTGTAGTAGATGCCAATGAGCGTTTGCTAGGAGCGGTAACAGTTGATGACGTGCTCGATCACCTGTTGCCAGAGAATTGGCGACATGATCACCGAGAAAAATCACCAGTATCTTTCAAGACAGAGACATTGTAAGGAGGGCAAAACATGGCACGCAATAATGGATTAGATACTCCACGCGAGACTCGTCGTTCACTACGCCCTAATTTTGATCCAGAGGCATTTGGTCGCCTGTCAGAACGTTTTGCGCGCTTCTTGGGAACTGCACGTTTCCTCGTTTACATGACTTTCTTTATTCTATTTTGGATTATCTGGAACTTTGTAGCACCAGTTGATCTTCGTTTTGATGATTATCCATTTATTTTTCTGACGTTGATTCTCTCGATGCAAGCTTCATATGCCGCCCCACTCATTCTGCTTGCACAAAACCGCCAAGCAGACCGTGATCGTATTCAGCTCAATGAGGATCGCGGACAAAACGAGCGTTCGATTGCAGATACTGAATACCTGACACGCGAACTTGCAGCGCTTCGAAATTCTTTGGGTGAGGTTGCTACTCGTGACTTTGTGCGAAGCGAACTTGCAGATTTAGTAGATGAACTTACAAAAGAATTACGTCGAGATACCCAATCGGACTCCAACTAAAGACTTATTTCGCTTCACGATTTTTTCTGCGATCTCTAATATTGCAATAGCCGCTACCGAATTTGGATCTGCCTCAACAACTGGTGCACCTTCATCTCCACCAGTTCGCAATGCTGGACTAAATGGAATCTTTCCAAGCAATGGAACATCGCTACCTACTAATAAGGAGAGGCGACGAGAGGTCTCCTCTCCTCCACCTTCACCAAATAGTGACATTGGTTCACCGCATGCTGGGCAAGGAAACTGCGACATATTTTCAATAACGCCAATTACATGCTGATGGATTTGGTGAGCGATGCGCCCAGCGCGCTCTGCAACCTCAGCTGCTGCAATTTGCGGGGTTGTAACAACAACAATTTCAGAGTTTGGAATTAACTGCCCCAGTGAAATCGCTAAATCGCCAGTTCCAGGTGGAAGATCGATTAATAAAAGATCAAGATCGCCCCAGTAAGCATCAGAGAGAAGCTGTTCAAGCACACGGTGTAGCAGGGGCCCGCGGTAGGCGACAGGATCTGAACGCTCAGGCTTAAACATTTCCATTGAAACCGTCTTAACGCCATAGGACTCGAGCGGGATAAACATTTGATCAATTGCAGTTGGTCGTTGCCCCATCAATCCCATTAAACGAGGAATTGAGTGGCCATAAACATCGGCATCTAGAATTCCAACATTTAAACCCTTTTTAGCTGCTGCAACCGCGAGGTTTGCAGTAACAGAAGATTTTCCGACTCCACCTTTTCCTGATGCAATTCCGATAACACGAGTAAGTGAATCGGGTTGAGCGAAAGGAATAAACTTTTCACGTCCTCCGCGAACAATCTTTTTAACATTATTTCGTTGTTCTTCAGTCATTACTCCAAATGTCAACTCTACTGAAGTGACACCCTCTACGTTATTAATCGCAGTTGTAACATCATTGCGCAATCGATCTTGCATCGGGCAGGCAGAAATCGTAAGTAAAATTGTGAGTGAGACGGAACCACTTTTTTCCTGTAAATCTTCAACCATGCCTAACTCGGTGATTGGCTTTCGAAGTTCGGGGTCTTGAACCTTTGCTAGCGCATCAAAAATCTGCTCGACTAAAGTCATAACAGATCTGGGTCAATCATTGCCTTTGGACGATTTACCTTTGGCTTTGGTGTTCCTTCATCTAACAAATCTGCAACCTGCTTTTTCATAAAGGTCTTTGGGTTTAAATCTTTAGGCTGTAAATCTTCAAAGCCAGGTCCTAGGTTTTCGCGAAGTTCGGTAGTAGCAGTTGAGGCTAGACCGCGAAGTTTTTTAACCCATTGCGCAGCTTCGACAGCTAACTTTGGCAAACGCTCAGGGCCAACCAATAACATGGCCAAGATTGCAAGGCCAAAGATTTCGCCTGCACCGAAGTCGAAGAACATGTCGTTAGCCTACGGTAATTATTTCTTGGCGGCGATCAGAGTAAGTGTGACCGTTTTCTTCACACCATCACGCAGGAATCCAAGGGTTACTCGATCCCCCACATTCTTTGCTCGCACAGAAACTATGAGCTCTTCAGGTGAATAGATCTCTTTTCCATCAATCTCAATGATGACATCCCCACCTCGCAAGCCCGCCTTTTCAGCTGGGCTTCCAGGCAAGATTCCGCGCCCGGATGTCGAGACCTGTGCGCCATTTTCTGTGTAATTCATATTCAGTGAAACACCGATTACTGGATAAGTTGCAACACCATTTTTTATCAATTGATCAGCGGTCTTACGCGCCTGATTAATC
>JBIILL010000001.1:0-34336 GCA_044232665.1 Candidatus Planktophila sp.
ATTGGGAGCTGGGATTGATTCCCCTCGGCTCACAACCATGCGTAAACCCGTGCGATTGCTCGGATCTACATCCCGATCAATGCGGAACAGGGTTACTGGTCCGGTCTTGAGCGGAAAATTACCTGCAACGCCAAGTTTGCGATTGCAGTGTGTCGTTTGTGTTGCATTCTTAGGGTCAGCTGCAAGTTTTGTTGCTGCAGAACCGCAGTGCCATAAGCGCACTAAACCTTTAGATGCATCTAGGTCAACGATGTCTACAAGATAGTTTTCATCTGAGCCAAGTGCTTCACACATCATCATTGTTACAGCGCCTAATACATCACGCTCACAGGTTGTGACAGTCCCACGATCGGCTAAGCGACCTAAAGAGGAGCAAATGCAGGCACCCATTTCTGTTGGGAATTCTGGCCAGCAACGAATCGCAATTGCATCTAGCAACTCATCCTCGCGCCATTTATCCAGCGCAACTTCTACTCCATATACCTTTTTTGCTTCAGCAACATTTACAGATGCAAGTGAAGGCTGGGCAGTAACTGCTCCTGCATATGCCAACTCACGTGCTTCTTCTTTAACTTCTGAAATCTTTCCAAAGGCATCATCAATTGAAATCTGGCGAATATCTAATCCAAAGAGTGAACGAATCTGTTGGGCATCATAAACACATGGAGTAAAGCCAATTGGTGCTTCGCCAACTGCGCCAATCTTCTTTCCCTTGAGCCAATCAAATGCTTTTTGTGCATCAGCTTCAGTGCCGAGTTCTCCGACAACATTTTTTGGTGTTGTTGCCTCTGGCAGCTTTCCCGCGAGCGCATCTTTAAGTGCAGTGCGTACCTGTGGCTCATCTGCATTTCCATGAATATGGCGAATTGATTGCCCAACATCCATCAAAGCATGTGCTGCAAGATTTACCCCACACATCGAATTCAACTTTAAACGCTCGCCAACTTCGCCAGGCTCACGCATAGACCAACCAAGAACAGGTCCCTTAACTTTTCCTAATAATTCAACTGCAGGTGATGCATCTGAAAAGGAAGCCATAAAAAGAATGTGAAGATCGGCATCTGGAAGTTCAACCACTGCAACATCATCAACTGTCATAACTAACTCAGTTGGTCCGACCACATGGGCTCCAAGCTCTGTGAGCAACGCGCGAGCGCTATCAAAGTTGGCTTGGGCGCATCCGAGGTCGAAGGTAGGTCGCGCTAATGCGACGAGAGCAACAGTGCTCATTTATACCTCCAGTGGTAAGACCTCTTGGCAGAGAGTGCCACTGGATTAGGCGCGAGTCAATGCCAAATAGACCATTTTGCGCTTCGTTATAGGACCGTGATGAGAGCTATTTTTGAAGAAGGAATGCTCTGGTCCGACCATTGACCTCAAATGCGGGCCACTCTGGGTCAAAAGTGAGCAGTTTTACGCCTGAGGATGTTGCCACGATGGTGTCTTCTGCTTTCCAGCCCTTACCTGTTGGGTTCCATGCGATGGGTTGGTTCTCAGCAATCAAGCGTGTGGAGCTCTGGTTTGCCGGCCAATCGCGCGGCAAGAAACCAGTGGGTCCTCCCTGATGGTGCTTGGTCCATTCATCTGCATCAAAGCCATTGGCCGGATATGCAGCGATAGCTGCATTGATTGGATCTGAAAAGGCTTTGCCGACAACGGTGGCATCCAGTAGCGCCGCTTCAACTTTATATATTGAGGTGTACTCATTAATCATCGAATCAGTAACTTCGCCGAAGGTAACAATGCGGGTAACCGATGCAATTAGACCTTTTCGTTTTGCGCAGATTGAGGCAGAGACGCGATTTCCAACCACAGCATCTGTTGGCAATGGATGTCTAAATTTGTGGACTCGCTCAGCGCCAGCAACACCCAAGAATGCAACTTCTAAATCTGCTTGCCACAGTGAGTGAGCAATTAATCCTGCAACATCGATTTCACGGTCTGAACTTTCCACCTGCTTCATTGCATTTCCTAAGGCAACCGCTGCATCAACGCAAATCTCTTTAAATCGCGCAACATCTGAGTCAATCAGTGATGCTCGAATCATCTCAACTTCAGTTCCTAGATCAATTCGATCACCGCCAGGTTGATCGCTACCGACTTTTGATCCCGTTGGTAGTTGTGAGTCTCGTCCCTCAGACCACTTCACGGTTTTAACAGATACTTCATTTGGGAGTTCTTCTGCGATTAGACGAGGTGCTTCAACGACATTTGTTATGGCTGTTGCTGAATCCTGAGTGATAATCAAATCAAAACATGCTGCATCAATGGTTGAAGGCACATGTGCACGTCCTGCAATTGCCCAGGCTAAATTTGGATTGCGACGCAGGACAAGAGCATCTAATCCCTTAGCCTTCATGAGATCACGAAGTGGCTCAATACGTTGATTAAATGCGCTCATACCGCTGATGTTACAACCGACCAGCTTGATGCACGCGCTTTAAGAACTCTTGAGTCTTTGGATTCTGAGGGTTATGCAGCACTTGATCTGCTGATCCGCGCTCAATGATGTTTCCGGACTCCAAGTAACAAACCTCATCGGCAACCTGTGTTGCAAAGCCCATTTCATGGGTTGCCAAAACCATTGTCATTCCATCGCTCTTTAAATCTCGAACAGCGGATAGAACTTCATTGACTAAAACGGGGTCAAGTGCAGATGTGACTTCATCGAGTAACAACAAACGTGGATTAACAGCTAATGATCGAATAATCGCAACACGTTGCTGTTGTCCCCCGCTTAGGCGATCTGGGTATTGATCAGCTTTATCTGAAAGATCAAAGCGCTTGAGCAATTCCATTGCAGCGGTATTTGCCTCGTCCTTACTCTTGGCGTGTACCTTAATTGGAGAAAGGGTGATGTTTTCTAGAACTGTTTTATGTGGAAAGAGATTAAAGGATTGAAAAACCATACCTAAGCGGCGGCGCACATCATCGACATTGATGAGCGGATCTGAGATTTCATCGCCATCTAAAAAGATCTGTCCATCATCGATTGATTCGAGCAAATTGATACATCGAAGCAACGTCGATTTACCTGAACCTGATGCACCGATTAAAGCAGTTGCGGTGTGTTCAGGAACTGCCAAGGAAAGATCATTTAAAACAAGTTCGGTGCCAAAGGATTTACGAATATTGACTAGTTCTAATACGTTTGTCATTAGATCGCACCTTCAGAATTCTGAGCACTGGTGCGCTGTCTGATGGCACGGTCTGTGTAGCGGGTCATAGGAATAGTGATGAGCAAGAACAAGATCGCAGCTACAACATATGGTGTGTAATTAAAGGTTCGGCTAGCGTTGATTTGCGCAGCACGAACCGCGTCCGTGACCCCAAGAATAGAAACTAGACCGGTGTCTTTAAGTAGTGAAACAAAGTCATTTAATAGTGGTGGAACAACGCGGCGAATTGCTTGAGGCAAAACAACAAAGCGCATAGTTTGGCCTGAGGTTAATCCCAATGATCTAGCTGCTGCGCGCTGGCTTGGGTGGATAGATAAAATTCCACTTCGAATTACTTCAGCAACGTAAGCAGAATAAGTAAGCACAACGGCCACAGTTCCTAAAAAGATCACATTGCTAGAAACACCTTTTAAACCAAGTGCCGGCACGCCAAATCCAACTAACAAGATAATCAAAATAAGGGGTGCACCACGGAAAATATCAACGTAGGCGGTTGCTAGGAATCTAAATGGTGTGAGCGCTGGCGACTTAGTTGTTCGAAGTAGCGCTAAACCGAGTGCGATAACTCCAATTGCTGCTCCACCAATAAATGTGAGTTGTAGATTGATCCAAAGACCCTTAATAACAGTTGGAAATACCTCTTTGCCATATTCGATATCAAAGAAGGTGGATTTAACTGTTTCCCAGCCAGGTGATGTAACAAGAATCAGGGCCAGCGTGCCAAGAACAAAAATAGAAGAAGCCGCAGCAATACCTGCTTGCTTGCGGCTTATCGCGCGCCTGGATTGGCGGCGTTGGATCTCACGTGAGCTTGGCGACCACGCAGAGTTTTGATTCTCTGACATGGCCGCCAAACTACCGTGTTTACTTCTTAGTTTCTATTAAGGCTTCAATACAGGAGCGCCAGCATCAGTTGCTAGCCACTTATCTGTAATTGCTGCCAATGTGCCATCAGCGGTGATTGCATCAACCGCACCAGTCACACATGAAGTTAGCTTGCTGCCCTTAGTAAGCAAGAGACCGAACTGATCTCCTGCGCCAGCTGATGGAAGCTGTCCAACGATGAGACCGTTTGGAACTTCAACACCTGAAAGGTAGAAAGCTGTTGGTAGATCAACAACTAATCCGTCGATCTGCTTGTTCTTCAGAGCAGAAACGCCAGCAGCGTTGTCGTTAAACACCTGAGGTGTTGCACCGATCTGGTTTGAGATCGCATCTAGTGATGTTGTTCCAACAGCTGCGCCAAGCTTTGCACTCTTTAGATCAGCAAGTGATGTCTTTCCATCGATCTTGCTTCCCTTGAATGAGACGATTGCTTGTGGAGCTGTGTAGTAAGGAGATGAGAAATCAACAGCCGTCTTGCGCTCTTCTGTGATTGAGAACTGCTGCAAGTTGAAGTCGAAGTTCTTTTCTCCTGGTGTCACAGCAGAATCAAATGTTGTGCGGACCCAAACGACATCTGCTGTATCAAATCCGAGTTGCTTTGCAACTGCGTATGCAACAGCGCCTTCAAAACCATTTCCGGTCTCTGGTGCATCGTCAATGATCCATGGGTAGTAAGCAGGCTCGCCAGTTGCGATTGTTAGCTTGCCTTCAGTAACTGTTGCAAGATCTGCTTTGGCACATGATGCGCTCTCAGTTGTTGCTGAGTCAGATGATGAACAACCTGTAAGTGTTAGTGCCGCCGCAATTACAACTGCTGCGAAAATTCCAAAACGTTTTCTCACGTAAGCTCCTTATTGTTGGTGCGAAATGCATGCCTGCCAAGGTTATTCAAGTTTGGCTCCATTGTCGAGATGCAAACTGTATGCAAATACCCTTCTACTGCAATTTCAGCCGGCATCTGCTTAAACCCGGAGTGAGGCAAACACCCTAAAGGCCGTTAAGCGGGCACGTGAAATAAATACGTACTTCGCTTATTACTACCTAAGATTTGCAGATATTTAAGACTTTAATTTATGGCCTGGTATTGATGAGATTAGTTTGCGCGTATATTCATTAGTAGGATTTTGGAAGATATCACTTGCGCTTCCATTCTCAACAAAAACACCATTTTGCATGACATAGACGTTATCGGCTAAGTACCTAATTACTCCTAAATCATGAGAAACCAAGACTATCGATAAGCCATCTTTTATCAGCTCATTAAATAATTCAAGAAGTTGGGACTGTGCGCTTTGATCGATCGCCGATGTCGGTTCATCTGCAACCAAAACCTTAGGTTGGACAGACAAAGCTCTCGCAACAGAGGCCCTCTGGCGCTGCCCGCCGGATAGATAACTGGGATACTTTTGAGCATCAATTCCACTTATACCCATACGTTCTAATAGCTTGCCTGCAATTTCGATCGATTCTTCTTTGCTTACATGTTGATGAATCTTGACTGCTTCAGCTACCGCATTAATAATGCGCATTCTTGGATTCAAACTGCTGTATGGATCTTGAAAGACCATCTGCACAGCTTTGCGTAACTCCCCTTCATAGGTTGTTTTACCATTCTGAATCCCTTGATCCATATAGTTAACATAACCGGCCGTTGGTAGCTGGATTCCTGACAAAACACGCGCAAAAGTTGATTTGCCACTGCCTGATTCACCAACGACCCCAACAACACTTCCTTGTGGTAAAGCGAAATTTACATCTTTCACCGCTTGAACTTCATATCCAAAAGATTTAAAAGTGACAGATACGTTGAAGGCTTCAAGTAAATTCATGGCCAGTTACTTCCAAATCTCTGAGTGTCGCAAACATGCTGTCCCATGATTATCTCCGACGGAAACAAGTGGTATTTCTTTTTCCACCGAACAGGAATCTTTAACAAAATCACATCTACCCGCGAATCTGCAGCCAGACGGCCAGGCGCCGACTGTAGGTGGCTGACCCTTAATTGTGACTAACTTTCCACGAGGCTTTACTAGATCAATTCGTGAATTGTAGAGTGCTTGCGTATATGGATGTCGAGTATCTTCAATTTGAGATGATCGTAATTTTTCGACAGTGACCCCAGCATGCATAACAACAATATCATCACAAATCTCATTGATTAAAAGAAGATCATGTGAGACTAAAATGATTGCGGTATTAAGGTCTTTTCTAATCTCTTGCAATAGATCCATAATTTCGGCTTGCACAGTTACATCCAAGCCGGTTGTTGGTTCATCAGCAACGATTAATTGCGGTTCCTGAGCAATAGCACAAGCAATCATTACTCTTTGACGCATTCCTCCAGAAAGTTCATAGGGGTACTGCTTTATCACAATCTCTGGGCGGTTAATTTTCACGATATCCAATAGCTCTAAGGCTCGATTGCGGACTTGCTTAGAATCCATCTTCTCGCCCTGTCTGATTGCCTCAGCCAATTGAGCACCGATTGTCATAACTGGATTTGGACCGGCAAGGGCAGATTGCGGAACATAGCCAATTCTTTTGCCGCGAATCCCTCTCCAGTCCTTCTGAGAGGCTGCAACTAAATCGATTCCATCGAAATTTAAGGTGCCACCACTTATGTATGCACCTCTGCGCTCTAGTGTTCCTACTAATGAGCGACATAACATTGTTTTACCAGATCCAGATTCACCGATTAAACCAATGAATTGGCCACGCTCAATATTGAATGTTGCACTATCTACTATCGCCAACCTACGAGCTTTGGTAACCCTGACATCTATCTTCAGGTGATCGATAACAACTAATGGCTGAGACATCAATTTCCTCGATCTCGTCGTGAAAGGCCCTCAACGATAAAAGATAAAGAAATAGCAGACCAACATATCGCTACGCCAGGGAAAATAGTCAACCACCAAGCTTGTCCAATAAATGTTCGGCCGTCAGCAATCATGGCACCCCATTCGGCCGCTGGAGGTCGAGCTGCAAATCCTAAGAACGAGAGTCCCGACACGATAATAATTACCAAAATAAAATCACTGAGTGCATATGCCAGAGTTTCTGATGACACATTAGGAGTGACATGCTTGGTAACTATCCGCTTTTTGGAGTATCCCATGAGCTTGGCTGCTTCTATGTAGTTTTGTTGCAAAACAACAACAGCACGTGTTCTTGCAATACGTGCATACCTAGCCCAACTCAATAAAGACAAAATAATCACAACATTAAATAGTCCTGGCCCTAGAAAGGCAACCATTGCAATTGCAACTATCAGTAAAGGAAAAGCGTTAATTCCATCAATGAGTGAGCTAACTAGCGTCACAAAATATTTGTTTTGCGCAATACCGAGCATAATTCCAATTATCGTGCCAGTGATTAATGGAATTGAGACTCCAAGGAAAGCAATACCCAAATCAGATGGGACTGCGGCAAAGACACGAGTCATAACATCGCGCCCTAATTGATCAAGGCCCATTGGGTGGGCAAATGATGGCGGCTGAAGTGAATCACCTGCAAATTCGTCGGGACCATACTTTCTAACGAATGGGTGAATGATGCCAGCGAGAACGATCATGGCGAACATAGTAATTCCGACAATGATTCCTGAGCCACCGGGACGTGCAACCCACTCCTTTATGCGATCTTTTCGAGAGGAATTAGTTGCAAATGCTCTGTTATTACTCATAGCTTCACCCTTCGATCAAGCCGATATGCGATTAAATCTCCAATGAAACTTATAAATACGGTTATCACTCCGAAGAACATAAGAATTCCTTGAACCATTGGATAGTCACTTGACATCACTGCATTAACCAGCTCGCGTCCAATTCCTGGAAGTGAGAAAATTGTCTCCAAAATTACTGTAGCTCCGAGCATTGTTCCCATCATGTAAGAGATTAGAACGACGGTTGGTGCCATGGAAGGCTTCAAAATATAGAACCAAAAAAACCTTGGGCGGCTGACACCACGAATAATTCCAGTTTCAACAAATTCTTCATTACGTGTGTCAACTACAGAAGTATGCAAAACTCTTGAAATAATTGAAACTAAAATTAAGGTATTGATAGCGACAGGCAGCCATAAGTACTTGAGATTAGTTGGAAATTCACTTACATAACCAAAAACAGGGGCCCAACTCCTCTGAACGCTAAATATGAGAATTCCAATCATCGCTATGAAGAAATTGGGAGTGGCGATAATGATTGATGTGATTGATTTAAAGACATATACGATCGATGCTTTATTTGTCCACCCAATAAAAGTACCGATTGGTACCGATAAAATAAAGGCAAAAAATACAGATAACAGTATGTAGGTCAGGGTTAGAGGTAAGGTTCGTTGGATTGTGTCAAATACATCAACATCATTTACTAAAGAAACACCCATATCGCCTTGAAATAGACCGCTTACGTAGGTAATAAATTGTCGAAAGGGATTCACATTTAACCCTAGCTGGGCACGTAATTGTTCCACCGCTTCAATCTCCGCCCCTGCTCCAAGACGGGCTGACGCTGGGTCGCCTGGCGTAAGACGAATCAGGGAAAATGAAATCACCATAACCCAAAATGAGACACTAATCGCACGTAAAAATCTGCCTGCGATCTTTCTCAAAAGGATGTTCCTGTTAATTCTTTCTCTCCATCTCTGTTTTAATAGGAATAAAGTAGCGGGCGTTTCACACCCGCTACTTTATTTTGACCTACCCGGCTAGTTGGTCATTGACTACTAGCCGGGTCCCTCGATCTCAGTCAGATGGAACTACTTAGTCATTTGGTAGTGCTGGAATTGTTGCAACAACGAACTGGAGCTGTCCAGGCAACAGGGCCTGAATCAATCCTGGTCCAATATTGCTTCCTGAAAGATAGAAACGAGTTCCAATCGGAATGAAGATTGAAAGATCATAAGCAATCTTTTCTACTGCAGCTAGCTTCTCCTTGATAAGAGTCTTGCTAGTTGATGAAGAGGCATCATTGAGTAGTTGTCCTGATTCTTTTATCAAGGCATCTGGAACGTTTGAATTGTTTGCCCACACTCCACCTGGCTTGAACCAGTTTGAAAGCTGAAGAATAGGAGTTGATGCGTTATTTCCAAACCACATCATTTCCCACTCACCCTTAGTGATTATCGGCGAGATGTTTGAATCTGGTGTGACCATGTTGATTGTGACATCAATGCCAACTTGGCCAAGGCTGTCTTTTACAATCTGAGCCGCATCCTGCCAGAAGATTCTGTTAGGTACGTCCATTTTAACCTTGAATCCATTTGGATAGCCCGCTTCTTTCAGTAGCTTTCTGGCTGCTGCTGGGTCACGTAGGCCATTCTTTGGTAGTGAACACAAGTAGTAGTCATTGTTGTATTGGTACTGCATTCCGCAGTTTGGTTTTGCTAAATTCGCAAAAGCAACGCGCATGATTGCAGCTCGATTGACTGCTAGTGAAATTGCCTGGCGAACCCGAGCGTCTTTTACCGCTTTATTTGGATTCTTATCACTCATGTTGAAAGTCAACATAAATGTTCCAGAGTCCTTTTCGCCAGTTACGCGGTACTTACTCTTATCCCACTTAATAGTGTTAGCTGAAAGTGGAAGTTCCATTGTTGCATCGATTTGACCTGCCTGGTATGCCGCAAGGCGTGTGTTTCCATCAGGGATCGTTACAACGCGAAGCTCTTTAACAACTGGCTTTGCCCAGTAATAGGGATTAGCAACTGCAACAAAAAGATCTGTTCCGGGTACAAAGGTCTTGGCCATCATTGGCCCACCGGCTACAGGGTTCTTAAAGTATTCCTTTGCTTTCGCTTCGGTATCAGTTTTGCTCGCTGGGTGAATTCCCATGAACTCTTGGCCGAGTGCAAAATTGAAGTCTGGGTATGGGCGCTTTAGTGTCCACACCAAAGTTTTATCATTTGTTGCCACTACTTTTTCAACAGCCTCAATGTATGAAGCTGAGCGCTTTGAATCTACCCAACGCTTATATGCGTTGACTGCATCAGCTGCAACAATTTTTGTTCCATCTGAATACTTGATTCCATCTTTCAAAACGTGAGTGATCGTCTTGCCATCGGCGGAGACGTCTGCAGTTGCAACTAAATCTCTACGTGGCTTGCCATCAGCGCCATAGCGATAAAGCTTGCCCTGAGTGATATATGCCATTTGGCCTTCGGTGTATCCACCGAGTGGGTTAATTGGATCTATAGATTGAACTCTGTGTAGTGCACCATATGTAAATAGATCACACGATGCATTTGTTGGTTTTGATTTCAAATTACAGTTGGAGCCAGATGCTGCGTTAGCACTTGGTGCTCCAACTAAAACTCCTAATGCGACTGCGGCAGAAAGACCAAAAGCTAAGATCTTTCGAGGGATTGCTTTTATCATCGTACGTTCTCCTTTTTGAACGGTAAACTATTTACAGGTACTCTAGTGGCACGAGTCACATTTGAAAAGGGTTGGAGAGGTTTTTTGCAGGTGTCTGGGTTGTCCCTGAGAAGGAGGGTGGGTGATATGAAAGAGTGCTTTCTCCGCAATTTCCTACTCCTGACCCAGGAGAGTTGGCTTCACCGCCCCTAAAAAGCATCGCACATGGTTGATTGAACAAGGCGTGAACGGATTACTGTCATTTGGAGCCTTTGGACAGGGTGCCGGGTATCTATCTAGTGATCATAATCTTGTATAGATTCATCAATCTCATGAAATGGAGCGGTAATGACCTACAAGGAGTTATTTGATGTGCGAGGCAAGACCGCACTTGTGACTGGTGCACGCAAAGGCATTGGCTTTGCAATTGCCAGCGCCCTAGCCGAACATGGAGCAAACCTCATAGTTGTTAGCTCTCAGCAAACCGACAATGACGAACTCTCTAAGGTTGCAGCAAAAAGTGGTGTCACTTATGCAACCTTTGCTTGCGATTTTCGAAACAGGCAGGACACTCTGGATTTGATCGAAAAGATCAAGGACATCAAAATTGACATCCTTATTAACAATGCTGGTCTAGCAAATCGGGCTGAGGCCCTTAACCACAACGATGATCTGTGGGACCAGACAATTGAAATTGATTTAACCGCCCCCTTCATCCTCTCTCGAGAAGTTGGTAAGGGAATGGCACAGCGAGGCTATGGAAAAATCATTTTCATCGCCTCAATGTGGACATTCCTTGGAGGCAAAAATGTCATTAGCTATACCGCTGCAAAGACCGCACTTGCAGGACTTACACGTGGACTATCCAATGAGTTACTACCCATGGGAATTACCGTTAATGCAATCGCACCGGGCTTTATTGAAACAGATATAACACAAGCCGTCCGTAATGATGCAGAGAGAGCTACCTGGATAACTAGCCGCATTCCAAAGGGTAGGTGGGGACAGCCTTATGATTTGGCCGGTGCGGCTCTGTTTCTTTCGGCTCCAGCTTCAGACTATGTCAGTGGAGTAGTGCTTGCTGTAGACGGCGGATTCCTGGCAAATTGATTAAAAAACCCTTAAAAAACCCTTAAAAAATCCTTGACATACATCGCCCCTGGGAGGAGGCTCTTATAACTGTCAACTGCAAACTGTATACAACCTATGTGATGTTTGCAGTTTATTCCTAAGGGGGGAAAATATGGCAAAAGAAATAGCCTCAGCTAATTCTTCGGAGAATCTGTCAACAACCGGTGTCGGTCGTCGCGGTTTCCTAAAGGGTGCTGGTGCCGCCGCTGGTGTAGCCGCTGTCTCTTCAGTAGCGGGTGCACCTGCTGCAAATGCAGCAAAAACTCAAATCAACATCACAACATGGATGGGGTTTGAACCGGGACGTAAAGAAGCTTGGGAAGGAATTATTGCCAAGTTCAATGCACAAAGTACAACTACAGAAGTAAAACTCTCTGGTTGGCCTTTTGGGCAGTATGTAAATCAGGTTCTGACTGGACTTGAAGCGGGATCTCTGACAGATGATTTAATTATGTCTACCCCAGATCTTGCTGTTCGTCTATTTAAGAGCGGTTACTTCCTACCTTTGACTGAACCAATCAAAGCAGCAGGAGTTACTCCTAATCCAAAGATTCACGCATATGTAACTGATAAAGCTGGTGCTTGCTACGGAGTAAGTATTGTTACAGTGAACTTCGGTTTGCTATACAACTCTGAAATATTTGCAAAGGCAAAGATCAAGCCACCAACAACTCCTGAAGAGTTGTTAGCTGCTGCAACCAAGTTGACTAAGAAGCCAAACCAATACGGATTCTGGCATCCAAACATCATGGCTGAGCAAGGTGACTTCTGGTTTAACATGCAGAACTGGGTCAATATGTACGATGGTGTGTGGGCAGTTGGCAAAACACCAAAGGCAAATTCACCTGAGGTCGTAAAGGCGCTTGAATTGTGGCTCAAGCTATATAACGCAGCAATTCCAAAGGGAATCAATAACGCAGCAGCAGTTCAGTTAGCCTCTAACGGACGCATTGCTCAAGGTTTCTGGGTATCTGCAGCGGTTAACGTTCTCAAGAGCACAAATCCAAAGGTTTATGCGAAGCTTCGTTCAGTACCTTTGCCTCACAAGAGCAAGAAAGCAGCTTCACGTGTTCACCCAATCTCACTTAACAAATTGGGTAAGAACAAGGCAGAAGCAACTGAGTTCCTAAGCTGGTTATTTAAGCCTGCAAACATGGCTGATTTAACAATGGCTTGCCTTGACTTTATTCCTCCATTCCCAGAGATGACTAAAGTCGCAGCGTTCCAGGCTTACTTGAAGGAACTGCCATGGATTGAGGGATTCCTTACTCCACCTAGCGTTCCAATCACTCCAATGGACATGATGGGCGACTTCATTACTAAGAGTGATGAATACGGAACCATCATCCTCACAAACCTACAGTCAGCAATTAACAAGAAGTCGACTGTAAAACAAGCTATGGACAAGGCACAGAAAGAGCTTGTAGCCCTTGCTGCAAAACTCTAAAAGTTAGCAATTTGTCCAGAGTCAGAAACTGACTCAATATTAATGTTGAAGTGAGGGGGGATGCGACGTGAGTAAATTCGTATCCCCCCGAACAACTTTTAATTCCACTCGAATTGGAAGTAGCAAGAAACTTCCTTATGTTTTAATTATTCCGATAGCTATATTGACCGCTTTTCTAGTGGTGTATCCGATCAGCCAAGGCATTTATTTAAGCCTTACAGACAAGACTCTTGGCGCTGCAGTTGATCAAAAAGTTAGTTTTGTGGGCCTAGCTAATTACATTAACTTGATTCAAAATTCTGCTTTTCTTGCCAGCATCAGAATTACCGTTTCTTATGCAACTTTGAATGTCATTTTTTCTGTGGGTGCAGGATTGCTTACCGCACTTCTTGTGAACAAAAGATTTAAAGGTCGCGGAGGCGTTAGAGCTTTACTCACTGCGCCTTGGGCATTTCCTGATATCGCATCAGTCATTGTTTTTATCTGGATTCTTAACTCCGCATTTGGCGTAGTCGGAATTCTTAATCAGCATTTACCTTTTGATACTTCTGGGGGCTGGCTTACTTCAAGCCCATACGCCTTCATTTCTATTATTGGAATGTCGATGTGGAAGACTTTTCCATTCTATTCAATCGTCTTACTTGCATCCTTGCAAAGCGTTCCTGATGACTTATTGGAAGCTGCAACAGTGGATGGAGCTGGACCATTTCAACGCTTTAAGAATGTAACCCTTCCAAGCATAAAGCCCACCTTGTATTTATTAGGGCTTCTGGCTTTTATCTTCGCCTTTAGGCAGTTCAGCATGATTTATTTAACGACCGGTGGCGGACCTGAAAGAGATACTGAAACATTGGTTGTTTCCGTATACAACACTGCCTTTAAGTACTACGACTACGCCTTGTCCTCAGCAATCGGTGTGGCAGGTCTGATTATCACCTTTGTCGTAGCAGTTGTTTTCCTATCCCTTCAAAACAGAGCGCAAAAGAGGTTCTAAGTGGCTGTCGTTGTTGGTACAAAAAGGGTCGTATTAGGGCGATCAATTTTTAGGTACTCGATTATTACCATGATTTGCCTGATGGTCTTATTTCCGCTGTATTGGATGATCGTGACTGCTATTCAGCCACCTGACATCACATTGATGTATCCCCCAGTTCTTTACCCACAAGATCCAAATCTTGACGGGTTTAGAGAACTTTTTCGTGACAATCCGATGTCCAAATGGCTGATAAATTCTGGATTTGTAGCGTTACTAGCAACATTGATTACAACTTCTTTCTCAGTACTTGGTGCCTATGCAATTTCTTGGTTCCAATGGAAAGGTAAGACCGCATTTGGATTGATGCTGCTTTTTACACAAATGCTTCCAGAAGCACTCATCGTTATTCCAATTTACAAAATTTATGATCAGATGCATATGTTGAACAATCTGGCTGCACTTTCTTTAATCCACGCGGCATTTGTAATCCCGGTGGGAGTTTGGATTTTGCGACCTGCTTTTGAATCAATACCTAGTGAAGTTATTGAAGCAGCTCAAATTGATGGTTGCGATCACTTGGCTGTTCTACGAAAAATAATCATTCCGCTATGTAGTCCAGCAATCATGGCAGTCAGTGTTGTTTCCTTTTTTGCCAGTTGGGGCGATTATTTGCTGGCGGTGACAATGATTTCAAAGCAGGAGCTCTATCCAGCATCAGTTGGACTTGCATCAACTATGTCGCAACTCAATACACCGATTCAAGAATTGCTCTCTGGCGCATTAATTTATGGGTTACCACCAGTCATTCTCTATATGTTTATTCAAAAATACATAATCTCTGGACTAACGGCGGGAGCAATCAAGGGATGACACACAAATCAATCTGGCCACTCATTCGTGATACTAAAGTTCCAAAAGGTGGTGTCCACATTTGGTGGCTACGCCAAGCTGGATTTGTCATCAAGAGTCCTGGTGGCTTTACAGTTGCAGTAGATGCCTACTTAACTAACTCTGTAATGACTTCCTATAACGTGCCACGTGGCTATCCAGCACCACTTTCTCCAGAGGAAAGCGAATTTGATGCTGTGATGGCAACGCATCCCCATGATGATCACATTGACCCTGAAGCGGTCATCCCTTTTTCAAAGCATCCAAAAACAAAATTCATTGGACCGTTCTCAGTTATTAAGTTAGCTAGAGCTGGTGGCTTTTATGGTGATCGTGGAATCATCCTTAATCGAGGAGAGACCACTGAGATTGGTGACATAACAATTGAAGCAGTATTTGCCCGTCACATGTTTGAGCCAGAACCTACTCCAGATGCGATCAGCTACATCATCTCTGTTGGCAAGTGGAGAATTTATCACTCTGGAGATACTGAATACGATGCACGAATTGTTGATGATACTGAAGGCAGAGTAGATGTTTCTTTAATTTGCATTAACGGTGTAACTGGCAACATGGATACTAAGGAAGCAGGATTTCTTGCATGGCGTCAAGGTTGCAAGGTCGCAGTACCAATGCACTGGGGGCTCTGGCCAGCTGAAACAGATGCTGAATCTGGAGCAACGCTGGATTTGAATGAATTTGTAGATACATACAGAGCACTCAAGCCCGGTGGTGAGGTGTGGATCCCAGAAATCGGTAAGCCTTTAGAGATGATCTAACTCTCTTTTATGTCCGATACAACTTTCTTTAACTCCCAGAGCGAAATAGATCCTTCGCGTTCCAGAATAAATTGTTGGTTTATGCAATTTAATACAGTTGTCGTCTTACTACTCTTAATATGGCCATTATCGATGGCGATAGTGATTCTCTTTTTTTGAGTCGCTGAGATGCTTGCCAAGTCTTTTACCACTGCACCTGCCTCATCCTTTAGTGAAGAGTAAATAACTGGTCCCACTAATTCAGTTACTAGATTAAGTAAGACATTCTTAGGCTTTCTAGCGATAAGCCGATCTGGGGTTTCAGTGCTGCCAAAATTGTGGGGTGGAACATCACGTGTAGAAAGAATTAAATTGAGCATGCCCGGCCAAAATTCTTGAGTCAGAAGCCTGGTTTTATCACTAACATCGACAGTAAATGGCTGGAGATCTTCAATTGAGTTTACGAAAACAGGATAAATAGTTTTTGGATCATGCCCTTTTAACTCCCTAAAACTACTGACCGCGATCTCATTGTGCGGATCTGCGGCGACCACATATGAATTCTCTGTAGAGAAAGCAACTAAATCACCATTTCTCATTTTTTCAACGAGATCAAATGCAACCTTTTGCAGTTGCAGCTTTTCAGATGATTTTGGTAGCGGTATTTTTCGCAAATTATTTATCCAAGTATTTCACCATACTTGGTTCTAAGTCATCGAGTGAATTCGCACCTAACAACCTCAGAGTTCTGGTCATTTGAGTCTGCAAAATTGTCAGCGTTCTATCAACTCCCAGTCTACCTCCAGCCATGAGGCCGTATAAATAGGCACGACCTATCCACGTAAAGTCAGCACCGAGTGCCTTTGCAGCAATGATGTCTGCGCCATGCATAATGCCAGTATCAATATGAATCTCTGATTTGCTCCCGATCTCTTTTTTAACTTCTGGCAAGAGTAAGAATGGAACTGGGGCACGATCTAGCTGACGACCACCGTGATTGGAAAGCACGATTGCATCTGCTCCGTATTCAGCACACTTGACCGCATCATCGACTCGCTGCACACCCTTCACAATTAACTTCTTTGGCCAAATCTCACGAATCCACTTTAGATCTTCGTATGTCATTGAAGGATCAAACATTGTGTCCATGAGCTGGGCAACTGTTCCATTCCATGACCCTAGAGATGCAAAATCTAAAGGTTCCTTTGTTAGGAAATTCCACCACCAATTTGGGCGTGGGAGTGCATTTAAAAATGTTGCAGCAGTCAAAGTTGGAGGAACTGTCAGTCCGTTTCGAACATCTCTTAGACGAGCTCCCGCAACTTGTGCATCAACTGTTAGCACTAAGCCGTCATATCCTGCTTTTTCAGCTCGCTGAATGAGTTCAAGGCTTCGATCACGATCTCTCCACAAATAGAGTTGAAAGTAATTGCTTCCATTGGGTGCATTTTTAGCCACATTTTCGATTGAAGTAGTGCCCATTGTTGAGAGGGTGAATGGAATACCAAACGCACTTGCAGCGCCACTTCCGGCGATTTCACCTTCTGAGTTCATCATGCGGGTAAAGCCTGTAGGGGCAATTCCTACAGGCATCGAATATTGCTTGCCTAGCATTGTGGTTGCAAGAGTTGCCGATGAAACATCTCTTAAAATATGTGGTTGAAATTCAATGTTCTCAAAACTTCTTCGTGCCTTGTTTATAGTGATCTCTTGGTCAGCTGCACCATCGGTGTAGTCAAATGGTCCACGTGGTGTGCACTTCTTAGCTGCCGCCCTTAGATCATAAATCGTATTGGCTCTAGAGACTCGTCGCTTTTTACTAGACAAAATCGGCTTTCTGATTCTAACTAGCTGCTTGAGATTGGCTAGTTTGCTTTTACTTTTCATCAGTTGATTTTCTCTTTCTGTTAGCTAGGTCAATTGCATACTCTTGGGCAGCTAAAAACTCATTAAATTTCTTATTAGAGTACATCAGATCATTTGAATTTGGTTGACTCACCAAGGGTTTAAAACTCAAGGCTTCAGATGAAAGCGCAAAATCCTTGGTAATTACGGCATGTGCCAACATGGCCGAACCTCTGGTGGTTGTGTCAACATCCTCAAACCTTTCTAATGTTCGGCTAAGGGTTCTATGTCGAATCTTCTCCCACCGATTGTCATTTCCTGCATGACCGCCTAAAAGAATTGATGGCTGGCGAACCTCGTTTAATGTCTCTGCTAACTCTGCAACCTGCCTTTCGGCAAATGAAATACCTTCCATGACCGCCAGTGCCATATGTGATTTTTTGCATTGAGTTGTGACACCATAAAATCCCGCTTGCACATCTGGTCGCCAGAGTGGTGCTCGCTCACCATTTATATAAGGAAGATAAATTGGTATCTCTATGTCAGATGCATCCATCGCCAAATCAATTAACTCATTGGCCTCTATCTCAAATAACTCTGAAGCCCAAGCAATGGAGGATCCGCTTGACTGTGTAGGGCCATAGGTCACAGCAAGCGGTGCGCATGTGTCAGGGATGATGTAGAGGCCTCCCCCATCATCTGGTGGCGTCACCGAAGATGAACCAACGATTGCTGATGTACCAGTTATTACAAAGGTTGCAGGCTTACTAAAAACTCCCATGGCTGCCATTCCGCACATTGCATCTGACCAACCAACAGACACTTCTGTTCCTACGGAGAAGCCAAAACTCTCTGAAGCCTGCTGTGTGATAGTTCCACGACTTTGGAAACCATCATGTAGTTCTGGAACTACATCATCACTCCATCCGGTGTAGCTAAGAACTTCAGTAATTGGTTTTCTGGTTAGAACATTACACAAACCTTTACTAGACCATGGATCAGATATTGCTTTCCCAGTTAAGTGAAAGCCAACAAAGTCCTTAGGCTGGAAAATCCATTTAGTTTTGGCCACTGTCTGTTTTTCATTGCGAGACAGCCATAGTAATTTTGCTGGACATGCACTAGCTGACCAGGGCAATGATGTTCCAATTACCGGAAGTGGGTTTCCAAATCTTTTTTCTAGCTCTATCGCTTCTGTAGTGGCCCGATTATCTTGCCAAATGAGAACCGGCCGGACGGGTTGACCATCTTTATCCGCACACACAACAGAAGGTGTTTGTCCAGACAGCCCAATAGATACGACTCGTGAGATTAGATCAGAGTTCTTACTTGAGATATCTTGTAGGGCAACCAAATAATCCAGCGCGTTCTGCTCTGCATGAGTACCCAGTGAGTGCTTAGTCTCTATTTTTGACTCAACTCTTTTAAGAATACTGCCTTCAAAATCTATGAAGATTCCTTTTATGGACGAGGTACCAAAATCTAAGCCAAGAATTAATTCTTTAGCCAACTTTGCTCCAACGAACTACCGCATCTGCGCGCTTATTGATGCCTGGTTGTAGTTGTGTACCCAATCCAGGAGCCGATGGTGGCGTTAAGTAACCATTTTCATAGTGCGGCAGCACAGTGACCATCTCTTGATACCAGCCGTAGTAAAAGGCTCGGACCATTTCTTGAAGTTCAATGTTGGGATAAGTCACGCCAAGATGGGTTCCAACTGTAAGTACAACCGGGCCAGTGCAATCATGAGGTGCAACAGGTACTCCGTAAGTACTTGCTAAACCAATTACCTGTCGTGCTTCTGTAATGCCGCCAACCCACCCCGGATCAATCATTAAATGATCAATTGCATTGGATTTCAATAAACGATGATGATCCCATCTGGTGCCTGTGGTCTCACCTGTTGTTAACGGTGAGTTAATTGATTGCTTAAATCTAACTAGCGCATCCGTGCTTTCATGTCTAAATGGATCTTCGATCCAAAATGGAGAAAATTCTTCAACGGCATGGGCGATAGTGGTTGCAGCTGGTACAGACCACAGTGAGTGCATCTCGAGCATGATGTCGAAATCACTTCCTGCTGCCACTCGTGCACGACGAAAGATGTCTACACCCTCATGCAAATCTTTTCCCATGATCGTTTGCCCACCAGCGCGAATCGCAGCTTCATCGAAGGGCCACATTTTCATGGCGGTAAAACCCATTTCTTTTAAACCATGCACCAATTCTTCTGGCTTGTTTAAAAACGCAAATAGATCTTCATACTCACCATCTGTAACAACACCTAGCTGTGATGTACGCTTGCGATCGATATTTGATGATCCTTTTGCATAGCCAGTTCCAGCACAGGTGTTATACGCTCTGATTTTTTCGCGAACTTTGCCACCTAACAGTTGGTAAATAGGTTTTCCTACTGCTTGTCCAAAAATATCCCATAGCGCGATGTCTATGGAAGATGTTGCTCTTACGGCGATACTAGATCCCGAATAGCCGATGAAGTCTTGGTGCAATGTTTCATGTAGCGCATTTATTTCTAGCGGGTCCTTACCCAAGATTCGTGGAGCGATGCTCTCGTGAATGAAGGTTTCAACCGATTCAACGCCTACGCAGTTCTCTCCCAAACCAATGATTCCCTCATCGGTATGAACCTGAAGAAAGAGAATGCTCGGATACTCATTGAGTCGGATAGTTTCCAGTCCTACAACCTTCATTACCTTCTCCGCTCAATTCATTGATTTATGCCCAAGACAGCGTTACTCTGCATTGTCTATTGTTAACGATTTTAGCAGCGTGGTCAAGGGGTAAAACAGATGTCTATTGATGTATCTACAACGCTCATCTCGCGAGAAGAACTTTTGTCCTTATCTACCGAGATTTTGATGAAGTGGAAAACTCCTGAGATTTTTGCGCGATCAATTTCTGAGTCACTCGTGCAGGCCCAAGAGGCCGGACATGCATCACACGGTGTAATCCGTTTACCTGAATACACCGCTGCCATTGATAAAAAAGTGATTATCCCTGATAGCCATCCAACAATAAAGTCAGAATTTAGTGCAACGGTTGTCATAGATGCCCAATGGGGCTGGGGACAAATTGCAAGCAAACTCGCAGTTGAGATTGCAGCAAAAAAAGCACAAGAGTTTGGAGTGTGTGTTGTTTCGATAGCAAATTGCAATCACATAGGAAGAGTCGGCGAATACTCAGAACTACTTGCCCAACAGAATTTAGTGTCAATAATTTGGTGTAACGCAGATCCAGCAGTAGCTGCATTCGGTGGCAAGGATCGCCTACTTGGCACAAATCCCTTTGCCGCCGGGATACCTTCAAATGGAGACCCAGTCATCATTGATTTTGCAACCGCAGCGAGTGCGGAAGGAAAAATTAGAGTTGCAAGAGCCAACGGAGTTTTACTTCCACCTGGAATGATTATTGATAAAAATGGAGTCGAGAGTAATGACCCGAATGATTTTTACGATGGTGGAGCAATTCTCCCATTTGGTGGACACAAGGGGTACTGCCTTAGCTTGATGATTGAGTTGCTCGGCGGAGGCTTATCTGGAAATCATCCATCAATGAACTCTTCGTACTCACACGGTAACGGAACAGTTATGGTCGTAATTGATCCAGATAAATTCTTTGGGACAGCTGCGTTCAAGGATGAAATCTCCGAGGCAATAAAAGCTGTTAGAGCAACCCCTGCGATAAAGGCGCAAAACCCTGTTTTAGTCCCTGGAGATGTTGAAAATCAATACCGACAAAAAAATAGCCCAAAAATAGAGATCTCAAGATCAATTCTTGACTCTATTAAAGCCTTATAGAAAGCGAATTATCGCTTCTTCTTTGGCACATTTACCGATGGTGACTCCTTGAAATGTTTTGCCACACGCTTTGCGCCACGCTCAACATGTTCATGAATTACAGCTTTAGCCTTCGTCACTTGTTTGGCTCGGATTATTTCCAAAAGTTCTGAGTGATCTGGTCCCCACTGTGGGAGAAATTCTTTATTAACTTTGTCATCTTGTGACCAGGTGTAAACCAGAAACGCGTGAATCTGTGAACGGAGGCTTTCCCACGCTTTATACAAACGATCGTTGTGGGCTGCAGCGAAGAGTGCGCTGTGGAAATCAAGGTCAGTCTTACTTACCTCTTTTGGAGTGCGCTGCTTGTCTGTAAGCTTTGAGTATCTAGTCAATACTTCATCCATTGCCGCAAGATCTGCAACTGTGGCGTTCTTGCAGGCCCACTCAATTGCAAGACCTTCTAAAGCACTTCTCACAGAATAAATCTCATCAATATCTTGTTCAGACCATGATGCAACACGAGCACCGCGGTGTCGCTCAAGTGAAATTAATCCTTCTCGTTCAAGGCGTGCAAGGGCTTCGCGAATAGGACCACGTGAAACACCCATCTGGGCTGCAAGTTCATCTTCGGAAATGCGGCGACCTGGTTCTAATTCGTGATCAACAATTGCTTGGCGAAGATCATCTGTCACAACATCTGAAAGAACTCGGCGTGAGGCTATTCCTAAACCCAATGGCTTAATTGTGTTTGGCATGTGAACTCCTTCAGATTGTTGTTTGTAAACAACAATAGACCGATCACCACCTATCGGCAATTTGAAATGGGTTGAACAGTTTTGTGTCTTTTAATACTCCCCGAGCGTTCCACCCGCGTTATAGGCCAGATTGCCGCCATCAACGGGCAAAATCGTGCCTGTAATCATGGCTGCAGCATCACTAGCCAAGAAATGAACCGCATGTGCGATGTCCTCAGGCTCTGCCACTCGGCCCAATGGGATTCCACGAAGCAGAAGGGTTGTTAGTGCCTTGGCAGCCTCTCCTTCAGTTTCAACCCACTTGCGCCAGCCAGGGGTGTTTACAGAACACGGCTGAATCGCATTGACTCGAATTTTGGACTTTGCCCATTCGATCGCTAATTCGCGAGTGAATTGATTAACTCCACCTTTTGCAGTGCTGTACGCAAAATTTCCACGACCAATAGCTGAGCTTCCAGCAATTGAACTAATGTTCACAACCGCAGCCGGCTTCTTTGCTGCCAATACTAACTTGGCGAATTCACGTGCATTTAAGAAATATCCAGTCAGCGATGTACCAATTACGCGATTCCATTCTTCCAGTGAAGTGTTTTGAGGAGGCGTGTGGATTCCTTGAGCTGCGTTGTTTACCAAAACATCTGGTGCACCATACTCCTTAGAAACATACTTGAATAGAGCAATCACTTCGGACTCGATACTTGTATTACCTACAAATGTTCCGCACTTGATGCCAAGAGAATCTAACTCAGTCTTCGAACGCTCAAGACCACTCTTATCAATATCCGAAAGAATAATAGTTGCACCACTGCCACCTAGTTGTCTGCAGACCGCCATTCCAATACCACCAGCAGCGCCCGTTACAACAACTACCTTGCCAGTTAAATCAAAAATCTTTGCAGACATCTCTTACTCCCTTTTAGTATTTCATGACTTTCTTAATAGCAGCTGAAATTGAATCCACTGATGGAATTGCAGCTTCTGCCATCGCTGGATTTGCACTAAGAGGAGCACGAATAGCGCCAACGCGCACGATTGGACCCTTAAGTGATCCGAAATTTGCCTCAGTTGCTGTTGCAGCAATTTCTGCCGTAATAGAACCGAACAAAGGAGCTTCATCCACAACAACAACGCGTCCAAACTTCTGAACCGCTGCATTAATGGCATCTGTGTCTAGTGGGAAAAGGGTACGTAAATCAATGACTTCAACTGATATTCCCTCTGCTTCTAAGGCTTGTGCTGCCTTATTGGCGGTTACAACGGAGTATCCATAAGAAATAATGACAGCATCTTTGCCTGACTTGATTGTTGCTGCCTTACCAAATGGGACGAAGTAATCATCGCCCTTAATCTCACCACGAATACCTGACAGCTTCTTATGCATCAAGAAGATAACAGGATCTTCATTGCGCAGGGCGGTCTTAATTAAGCCCTTAACATCCATCGGCGTTGAAGGGACCGCTAGTGAAAGTCCAGCGGTGTGGGCAAAAAATGATTCAAGTGAATTACAGTGATGCGCCCCACCAAGTGCCACGCCCGAAGTCGCACGAATAACCAGTGGAACCGGCTTATTAAACATAAATCTAATTTTGGCTGCTTGATTGATGATTTCATCCATTGCGCCAAGTGAAAAATCAATGAAGTTAAGATCGATGATTGGATGGCAGCCATACATTGCCGAACCCATACCTGCTGCAATCATCGCCGCTTCTGAAATTGGTGAGTCCTTAACTCGATCAAAACCAAATTCCTGTGCAATACCTTTAACTTGGGCAAAGTGTCCACCACGCTCTTGAAGATCTGTGCCTAAAATGAAGATTCCTTTATTTCGGGTCATCTCTTCGCGTACGCCAGATTGAAACGCCTCTGAGTATGTTGGTGTTACGTTAGCTTTTACTGTTGTATCAGTACTCATAACTGAATCCCTAACTTTCCAGAATCTACGCCTTGGGTGATTGTTGAAATATCTGGTTCTGGTGATGACTCAGCAAAGGCAACGGCTTCTTCAATCTCTTTCTTAACCGATGCGCGCATATCATCAATTTCTGCTTGTGTTGCAAATTTTCTGTCAAGGACGACTCCAGTGAAGTAATCAATAGGATCTTTAGAGGTTCTCCACTCCGCAATCTCTTCTTGAGTTCGGTATTGGCCCTTTTCTCCCACGTTATGACCGTAATAACGGTATGTAACAGCGTTAATAAAGGTCGGCCCCTCGCCAGCTAGCGCTCTCTCCCTAGCCTCAGATGTGTATTTGATAACCTCTTCCACATCCTGACCATTGATGTTAAAACTTGGAAGGCCAAATCCGGCAGCGCGCTTAGCTAAATCTCCGCCGCCTGTAACACGACCAACAAATGTTTCAACTGCATATTGGTTGTTGTCACAGATAATGATGAATGGCAACTTATAGATAACTGCCATATTGACAGATTCCCAAGTTCGCCCTGTATTCATTCCTCCGTCGCCAACAAAACCAACGGCAACCTTTTTGTGCTTTAGGGTTTGAATTCCTAACGCTGCGCCCATAGCAATACCAACGCCTGCACCCACAATTCCGTTTCCACCGAAGTGTCCACGTTCAACTCCTGCTAGGTGCATTGATCCACCACGACCACCTGATACTCCTGTTGCTTTGGAGAAAAGTTCTGCCATTACAGACTTGGAAGTAAATCCCTTTGCCAAAGTGTGGTGGTGTGATCGGTGAGTAGTAGCAATGACATCATCTGGGGCAAGTGCTGATAGCACGCCCACTGCAACAGCTTCTTGGCCAGATGAGTTGTGCATTCCACCCGGAACCTTTCCGCGAAGGCATAATTTGTCCGCGCTCTCTTCAAAATCTCGGATTACCATCATTTGGCGGAGAGCCGCTAAAGACTTCTCCTTATTCAATGCACTCATCTACTCAACCTCTCCTGGTGCAAGTACTACGGCAATAGTGTTTCCAGCTGGAACTTCATCGTTTGGCTGGTATTTGTGTTTTCCTAAGGTCCCAGAAGTTTCGGCAGTCAATTCCAATGTTGTCTTGTCGGTTTCAATAACCGCAACTGCTTCTCCAGCATTTACTTGATCACCTGGTTGTTTAGTCCATTCAAGTAAAATGGCATTGTCCATAGCCATTCCAAGTGCTGGTACAAATATCTCTTCCATTAATTTCCTCTTCGTTTTCTCTTGATTTAGAATGGACCAACTGCAAAATTGCCGTTATTAATCTTTCCTGAAGCTATTAAATTGTATGCATCTTCAAATCCCCACTGGAATAGCCGCGGGCCCGCACTTTGTGAATACCAAGCAATATGTGGCGTAACGATCAAGTTTTTCGTATGACGAAGAATTGAATCTTCAGCTAGTGGCTCTTTCTCATAGACATCCAAGCCCGCGCCATCTAGGTGACCTGACTCAAGGGCCTTAACAAGTGCAGCTTCATCAATTAGACCACCTCTGGAAACATTGACCAGAATTGATCCTTTTTGCATTTTTGCTAACTCTTTTTCACCAATCATATGGTGAGTAGAAGGCATGTATGGGGCGTGCATGCTGATTACTTTGCACTGTGTTAACAAATCATCGAGATTGGAAACCATGCGCACACCTTCAATCGGCGATGTAACACCGGGGTCATAACCAATAACCTCTTTCACAAATGGACGCATTTTCTCAATAAAGTTTCTACCGATTCTTCCGCAACCGATAACACCTAATGAAGAATCTTGAAGTGAAATAATCTCTGCAGTTTTAGGAGCAGGAATCCATTGACCCGCTTGGGTTGACTTGTTTGCCTGAAACAGACCACGGTGAAGTGCCATGATCATGGAAATGGCATGGTTTGCAACTTCGTTATAGGCATATGTTGGTTGGAATATCACGGGCATGTGATGAGCTTTCGCAGCCACTAAATCAATGCTGTCTAAACCAACACCCAATCGACTTACGCACTTAACAGATTTAGGCATCTTCTCAAATTTTTCTGCATCTAATCTGTGTAGTGCTACTAGCACCGCTTGGCAGCCAGTTGTTGTGTCTATAAACTGCTCAAGGGTTTCGAGCGGGCCAACTTTGATTGAAAAACCAAGTTTTTCAGCCACCGGTAAAGCCCAAGTGGTGTCAATACCCTCGGCTACGGCCATGACGATCTCGCTCATTTAACCCTCCCCCTGCGTGTGGGGTTTACTGTATACAATTTAATGGCTCGGGGGTAGTCTTACCGCAATCTAATTTTGAGCCTAGAAAGGTACCCCCATGAAGCTGCCACTCCCAATGCCTGGAAAGGTAATCGCTGTCGGTCTGAACTATAAAGACCATGCCGCAGAGGCAAACGTCCCACTTCCAGAAGTTCCTGTCCTGTTTACAAAATGGACAACATCTCTAATTGCCCACGATGACAACATTGTGATCCCAGCCGGTGTTACCCAGACTGACTGGGAAGCAGAGTTTGCGGTAGTAATTGGGAAGAGAGCTGTTCGGGTCTCAGAGGCCGATGCCCTGAATTATGTTTCTGGATATACCTGCATGAACGATGTGACTGACAGAGAAGCACAGGGCAAAGATGGCCAATGGGTGCGAAGTAAGTCATACGACACCTTTGGTCCTATTGGTCCCCGAATTGTTCCGGCTAGTGAAATCGGTGATCCCCATAATTTAAAGATTGAAGCCCGCCTCAATGGAAAGACTGTTCAATCCAGTAATACCTCTAATCTCATTTTTAGTATCCCTTTCTTGATTTCTTATATTTCAGCCCGTATCACCTTGGAAGCCGGCGATGTAATTACTACCGGAACACCTCACGGAGTAGGTGCTTTTTCTAAGCCACCTATGTTCATGAAAGCTGGGGATGTAATTGAAGTCGAGATCGAAAAGATCGGAATTCTCAGAAACAAAGTTATTGGGGCGTAGTTGTGAGTTATAAGGGATCTTCGCAACCTCTTGCGGTAATTACTGGTGGAGCTAATGGAATTGGTTTAGCAACGGCGCATCAACTTGCACAAGATGGCTATGACCTTTTCTTAATTGACAAGGACCTTTCTAATCTTGAAATAGCGAAGAAACAATTAGGAGTTCACAATCGTAAGGTCGAAATACTCAATATTGATCTCTCGGAAAGCGAGCATGTACTGAGCGAACTTGGTAAAAAGTTTAGCCAGTTTGAGGTAGATGCCCTCGTAAATAACGCTGGTATTGGCTTTGCCAGAACCGTTGAACAGACGACTATTGAGGAATGGGACCTAACTTTTGCCGTAAACATCAAGGCCACTTTCTTGATGTGCAAGCTCATAGTTCCTCAAATGGTTGCACGTAAAAAAGGAGTAATCGTCAATGTGGCTTCTGCCGGAGCACTCATTGGACTTAAAAACAGAGTCGCCTACTGTGCATCTAAGGCTGCAGTGGTTGGTTTAACACGGTGTATCGCAGCAGATCATGCATTAGATGGCATTCGAATTAATGCAATTGCACCAGGAACAGTTGATTCGACGTGGATAGGCCGAATACTTTCTGATGCCCCTGATCCTGTTGCGACTAGAAAGATGATGGAAGCGCGTCAGTTAGATGGAAAGATGGGAACCCCAGAAGAGGTTGCCCATGGAATTGCATTCTTGCTCAGCCCAGAAGCCCGATTTGTAAATGGCACCGTGTTTTCAATGGATGCTGGACTCACCGCAGTATGAAGTCTGGTGTAATCGCAGTCATTCGAACTGATGATCCGGATATTGCTGCAACTCTGGCTCGGGGCTTTAATTCGACAAGTGTTGATGCCATCGAAATCACCATGACAGTTCCTAATGCTTTGGAAATTATTGAGAAGTTAATTGAAGAAGGTGTCACACGTATAGGTGGCGGGACTGTAAGAAGTATTGAACAGGTTCAAAGGTTGCGCTCTATGGGCGCAGCATTTGGAGTTGCCCCAAATTTTGATGAGGCAATTCTTAAAGAAGCCGTTCGCCTAGGCTTACCTTTCACACCCGGCACGTTAACTCCATCTGAAATGGTCCGCGCCCAACAACTTGGTGCGACCAGTTTGAAGGTATTCCCAATTAGCGCAGTCGGCGGAATTGAATTCGTTCATAGTGTTTTGGAGCCCCTGCCTGATCTAGCCCTGGTTGTCTCCGGCGGAGTTCAACCCGCAGAGGTGCGCTCTTATATTGATGCAGGGTGTGTTGGCGTTTGCATGGGCGGTGCCCTGTGGAGCCAAGAAATTGCCGCTACCCACGATGTAAGTGCTGTTCAAAACTATGCGAGCAAAGCCCTTGAGAGGATTGCCAGCTCGGCCAGATAACACACCTTTTGTATACTGTTTACAATTTGAACTTTTAGCCCTACTCTTCAGCCCTACGTTGTTTATGGGGAGTAAGAAATGACCAAGGTTGCAGCCTTTATCTATCCCTTTTCCTTCGGAGATAAAACGCAATCAGATCTTCTGGGTGGCAAGGGCGCTAACTTGGCAGAGATGGTCAAGATCGGACTTCCAGTTCCCCCTGGCTTCACGATAACAACCCATGCATGTCGAGAATTCTTGCGCACTGGCGCACTGCCCCAAAAACTTGTTGAAGAGTTGGACGCTTCAATCAATCAACTGGAAAGCTCTTTGGGGCGAAGCTTTGGAGATCCCACAAATCCACTAATCATTTCTGTTCGCTCTGGTGCAAAGTTTTCAATGCCAGGAATGATGGAAACTATTCTCAATGTTGGAATGACGCCTGATGTCGCAATTGGATTGGCCCAGCAAACTGGCAATCCAGGATTTGCGTGGGATTCTTACAGAAGATTTATTGACCTGTATGGACGAATAGTGTGTGGGATACCAAAAGACAGTTTTGGCGAAATTGATCAGACATATATTCAAGCCGCAAGTGTTAAGACAGTCGACAAGTTAGATTTTGAGCAAACCAAGTTACTTATTGCAGATTACATACAACTGATTGAAAAATATGAAGGCAAGCCTTTTTCTCTAAATCCTAGAGATCACCTACTTCGCTCTATTGAGGCTGTCTTTCACTCGTGGAACTCTGAGCGGGCCCAGCTGTATCGCCAGAGAGAAAGAATTCCTTCTGAGCTAGGCACAGCGGTAAATATTCAATCAATGGTGTTTGGCAATTTAACTGATGACTCTGGCACAGGCGTGGCATTCACGCGAAACCCTTCCACAGGTGAGTCTGGAAATTACGGTGACTACCTCGAACGAGCACAAGGTGAAGATGTAGTTGCAGGTATCCGAACCCCAATTTCCTTGCATGAATTTGCTCAGAAATACCCTACTGTTTATGCAGAACTTGATTCAACAATGAGCCTACTTGAAGATCACTACAGGGATCTTTGCGACATTGAATTCACCGTCGAAAAAGGAAAGCTCTGGATTTTACAAACTAGAGTCGGAAAGAGAACAGCTGAGGCAGCTTTTCGAATTGCTAGCCAACTAGTTGATGAAGGAAAAATCAACATTGATGAAGCGCTACTTCGGACCTCAGGTGAACAATTAGTTCATTTGATGTTCCCGCAATTTGATTTATCTACAACTACTTTAGAGATTGCAAAAGGTATCGCTGCATCACCTGGTGCAGCAGTAGGTGCGGTTGTCTTTGATTCTAAAAGAGCTCATGATCTTTCTTTAAGTGGCAAAAAGGTAATTCTTGTACGAAGAGAAACCAGCCCGGATGATTTAGTTGGAATGGTTGCATCTGAAGGTATTTTGACAAGCCGAGGTGGCAAAACTTCACACGCTGCAGTTGTTGCAAGAGGGATGGGAAAGACTGCCGTTTGTGGTTGTGAAAGTATTACCGTGGATGAAAGAGCAGGGTTGTTCTCAATTGGTAAGTACACCGTTCATGAAGGTGATGTTATTTCAATTGACGGAAGTACAGGGGCGGTCTATTTAGGAGAAGTTCCTGTAGTTGCTTCACACGTTACTTCCTATCTAGAAGGACGACTTGCTCCTGATAATCCCAAAGCACCTGCTGTTGTTAAGGCTGTTGACAGAATTCTTACCCATGCAGATGCCGTTCGTACATTGCGTGTGCACGCCAATGCAGATACCCCAGAGGATGCCGTTAGATCAAGAATTCTTGGTGCTGAAGGCGTTGGACTTTGCAGAACCGAGCATATGTTTTTGGGACCTCGAAGAAGTTATATTGAAAGATTAGTTCTGGCAGAAAATGAAGAGATTCAAAACGGGGTCATTGCTGAGATGGAACCCCTTCAAAGAGCAGACTTCGTTGGAATTATGATGGCGATGTCTGGATTGCCTGTAACTGTGCGGCTACTTGATCCTCCACTCCATGAATTCCTGCCACCGCTATCAATATTGATGGCCGAAAGATCTAGATCAGAGGCTCTTAACTTAGAAATTTCACCACGTGACACAGCAATTTTCTCTGCCGTGCAAAGAATGCACGAAGCAAACCCAATGCTTGGCTTACGTGGAGTAAGGCTTGGCATCTTGATTCCCGAGCTATATAAAATGCAGGTTCGTGCACTTGTGCACGCATTTATTGAAGTTCAAAGACTTGGCCATACTCCACTTCCAGAAGTCATGATCCCCTTAGTGGCAACGCAAAGAGAGTTGCTACATTTGAGAGAAACTCTTGAGCACGAGATAAAACTGACTCTTGATCATGCTGGACAAAGCACAACCTTCCCTATTGGAACCATGATTGAAACTCCACGAGCAGCAATCACTGCAGATCGCTTAGTTCCTTACGCTGACTTCTTCTCCTTTGGCACAAATGATTTAACTCAGCTAACTTGGGCATTTAGCAGAGATGATGTTGAATCCTCATTCTTGCCTAGGTATTTGGATTTAGAGTTGCTGCCTTTCAATCCCTTTGAATCACTTGATGAAGCAGGAGTGGGAATTCTTGTAAGAACCGCTGTTGAGCACGCTAGAAAGCTCAATCCAGATTTCAAACTAGGCATCTGCGGAGAACATGGCGGAGATCCTCGCAGTATTCATTTCTTTAACTCTTTAGGAATTAACTATGTCTCATGTTCCCCATTTAGAGTTCCAATCGCACGACTAGAAAGTGGAAGAGCGGCAATAAGCAGTACTAATGCTTCAGGGGTTGGTAACAATGCTTGAATCAATACCGATTGAAGACATTCAAAAAGTAACAGTTGCTGCTGCTGAAAGCGTAATTGATCTGCATGGGTCAATGGATAAGAACTTGATTGATGGCGCAGCCGTCAATGCAATGCGAGCAGCTCTCAATAACATTGCGATGGCAGGAACAGTAGTAATAGGCGAAGGCCAAAAAGACAATGCACCCATGTTAAGAACTGGGGAAAAGGTAGGAAATGGTCTTGGCATAGCAGTTGATATAGCAGTTGATCCTATTGACGGAACATCTTTGGTAGCCAAAGGAAAAGTTGGCGCAGTTAGCTTAATTGCTTTTTCTCCTAGTAACACCATGTTTAATCCGGAAGATAACTTCTATATGTATAAATTAGTCACAGGGCATGAAGCCGCATCTAAGGTTTCAATAACTCGACCATTGGTGGAAAATCTACATATTATTGCAGAGGCGAAGTCTAAGAAGATTAATGATTTAGTCGTCAATGTTTTGCGTAGGCCAAGACATGAAAAATTGGCACTAGAACTACAAGCACTCGGAATAACAGTTAGATTTTTTGATGACGGTGATGTAACAGCGGCATTAGCAACTTGTTTACCTCACACTGAGGTCGATGCAATGATTGGTATCGGAGGATCACCAGAGGCAGTTATCGCAGCTGCAGGAATTATCGCTTTGGGTGGAAGTATTCAAACTCAACTAGTTTCTAAAAACGATGTTGATACTTTCTCACTCAATCCTCTCAAACCCCTTAATCTTCCAGTACTTACTAAATTTGACCTCATTCATTCAAATAATGTTTTATTGTCAATTACGGGAGTCTCCGATAATGAACTTGTTAAAGGATTGAAGCGCGAGGGCAACAAAATTGTTTCAGACACATTGGTCATTGGTCGGTTAAATAATGGCCCTCTTGTGGTTCATATTTAGAGATTGTCAACCGTTGACAAAAAAGGGCGATGAGAGAAAGATTCAGCCATGACCTCAGCAAACTCCTTATTTGATCTCTCCGGACGAAGTGTATTGATTACGGGTGGTGGAGGCGCACTCGGTGGCGCAATTGGTCTTGGTTTATCGCAAGCCGGTGCAGAAGTAATCATTGTCGATATCAATCTAAAAAATGCGACAAATGTAGCCAGCACCATCAAGTCGGCCGGTGGTGTAGCTCATGCATTTGAAGGTGACTTAAGTAAAGAGTCAGAGGTTGAAGAATTATTTACAAAAATCGACAAGATTACATCTTTGAATATCTTGGTAAATGCAATCTCTGCGCCTCACTATCGATATTCGCCGGATTTAATGCCTATCAAGGACTGGGATAAAACACTTTCTCATGACCTCACTAGTTTTTTCCTTACCTCACGTGCTGCTGCTCAACGAATGATTAAGGCGGGCAAAGGAGGCAGCATAATAAACTTTAGTTCCATTGCTGGAGCAACATCATTGGGTCGTGGAAGTGTTGCTTATGGGGTTGCAAAAGCTGGAATTATTCAATTAACAAGAGATTGTTCTTTTGAGTGGGCTAAACACGGCATTCGAGTAAATTCGATTTTGCCCTGTCAATTTGAGAATGCAACTTGGGACGAATACAGACGAGATCCCGCAAGAGCAAAACTGGTGGAACGAGCAATATCCGGAATTCCTATGGGGCGCTTTGGTAATCCTGAGGAGATGGTAGGTCCTGTCCTTTTTCTCGCATCAGATGCTGCTTCGATGGTGACAGGAATTGCGATGCCTGTTGATGGTGGAAATTTGGCAATGAATCCTGGTGGAAGTATTGATTGGTAATCAATCACATTAAAAAATCAAGGGAGAGAGTAAATGTCTGAGCTACACTATCTACACGATATTCCATCACCTTATGACGCGCACTCCGTCCCTCTTGACACACCTCTAACTGGACCGCCTCCCGCGAGATTTAAGGATAGTGAAGTTCTTGTAGCGCAATACCGCACTAATCCAGCTGCAATCGCTGCTTTAGTTCCAAAACCTCTAGTACCTATTAGCGATGTCGTCATGGTGCAGATCGGACGTTGGGGTGATGTTGCAGGAATGGGAGCAAATACCCAAGAGGTTAATGTAATGGTTCAAGTCGAATTCAATGGACCGAATGGAAAAGTTACGGGTGCTTACTCCCCTTATTTTTATGTCGATAGCGATCGCGCAATGGCTGGCGGACGTGAATTCCATGGGCAACCAAAGCGGTTTGCCAATGTGCAATTAGAGACTCGTGAAGATTTAATCGTCGGAACTATGCATCGAAATGGGATAAATGTATTTACCGCTACTTTGCCTTACAAATCTAAGCCTTGTGATATTTCAGAAGTTTCAAAGCGAGTAAACTTTATTAAGAATATTAATTTGAAGTTAATTCCTCAAATTGATCGTACAAGGGGAATTAGGCAACTCACCGCACGTGATTTTACAGATGTAGAAGTTACTGAATGCTGGACCGGTCCAGTGACAAGCAGGATCGAGGAAAATGCTCAAGCCCCTATGTATCGGTTACCTGTTCTCCAGCATTTAGAAGGGTATTACTGGAAAGGTGCATTTTCTCTGGTTGGAGGCGTTGTGCTTCACGAGTATGAAGGTACTCCTACCCCAAAATAGAATGTCTTTCTAAGTTTATTTTGATCAACAATCTCAGATTCCATTGCCAACTACATTCCAAAAGCTTCCTTAATTCTACTTTCCAGCGGATACTCCTTCGGCCCTTTATTAGGACCCTTCATCCACCATTCGTAATACACCGAAAGCATTGATTTGAGGTCAAAAGCCGGGGCAAATCCCAAACGAGTCAAAATCTTTTCTGAGCTCAGGAATGCATTATTTTCTGGGAAAGGAAAAGCAACATTCTTTAAATCAAAATTAATGGTGTCAATTTGAAATTCCTCGGGTTGATATGAAACGACAATAGGTTCGATTCCACATACCTCGGAAGCCAAATCAACAAAGCCACGGCTAGTTGTTGCTTGTGGAATTGCAAGGTTAAATTCTTCGCTTCCCTTACTTCTACTTAAGCTTAAGATTCGAACTATTGCACTCGCAACATCTCCTGCATATATAAACGAGTGGATTGATTTGCCTCCATTTGCCAAAAATATTGGTTGCTTGGATAGCAGGCGACTAAATACGAATGACTCTCTATCTTCGTAGTTATCAGGACCCATAACAAATGGCAGGCGAAGGGCGGTTGTGTCAAAGGCACCTTTAGAACTAAATTCTCTAAGGAGTGATTCTGAGCGGATCTTTTCCGCCGCATAT
>JBIILL010000113.1:0-3471 GCA_044232665.1 Candidatus Planktophila sp.
TCGAGTTCTTGATGCAGATTCAGAAGACAACTTCGGGTCCAGACGACTCAAAGTAAGCGTAAATTTCTCAAATGTAGGCTTATCGCTTACCCTTGGGGTCTGTTAACCGTCCGTTTGGTTCACCTGCTCGCAGGACCCAAACACGAATATAAGGAATAACCATGAAGCCAGAGATCCACCCAGAGTACAAAGACACCCAAGTTACTTGTGGTTGCGGCGAGAAGTTTGTAACTCGTTCAACTGTAGCTAGCGGTTCAATTTATGTTGAAGTGTGTTCTGTCTGCCACCCGTTCTACACAGGCAAGCAGCGCATCCTTGATACTGGTGGTCGCGTGGCTAAGTTCGAAGAGCGCTTCGGTAAAAAAGAAGCAAAGTAGCTTTCTAAAGAAACCGCATCGCAGCCCTAATGGGTTGCGGTCGCGGTTTTTTTATTTCCCTAACTCACCTTGAACTAACTACGTAATAGAAAGGAGCAGTCAATGAGTAATGATCGTTTTGCATCAGCACATGAAATGGTGCGCGAATACGCCGAACTAGAAGCGAAGATGGCTGATCCTTCTATCCATGATGATCAAGCAAATGCGCGAAAGCTTGGTCGACGCTATGCCCAACTTGGTCCTGTCGTTGCCGGTTTCAAAGCCTGGAAGTCATCTGAAGATGATTTGTTGGCTGCTGCAGAATTGGCTGCTGTTGATCCAGAGTTTGCTGCCGAAATTCCAGGACTTGAAGCAACACGTGATGCTGCCGCTCTAAAGCTAGAAGAGTTGTTACTGCCACGTGATCCCAATGATGATCGTGATGTCATTTTGGAAGTTAAAGCAGGTGCTGGTGGTGATGAGTCAGCGATTTTTGCTGGGGACCTATTGCGTATGTATATGCGTTATGCAGAAAAGCACAACTGGAAAGTTGAAATTATTGATGCCACCGAAAGTGAAATGGGTGGATACAAAGATATTTCTGTAGCGGTTAAGTCAAAGGGAGTCGCAGCACCCGGAGAATCTCCCTATGCGCGTTTGAAGTTTGAAGGTGGCGTGCACCGCGTGCAGCGCGTGCCAGAGACTGAAAGTCAGGGACGTATTCACACATCTGCAGCCGGTGTGCTTATTTTGCCTGAAGCAGAAGAAGTAGATGTTGACCTCAATATGAATGATGTGCGCGTAGATGTTTATCGCTCATCAGGTCCTGGCGGTCAGTCCGTTAATACAACTGACTCTGCCGTGCGTTTAACTCACGTTCCAACAGGAATTGTGGTCTCTTGTCAGAATGAAAAGAGCCAGCTTCAAAACAAGGAGTCCGCTCTTCGTATTTTGCGTGCTCGTCTATTGGCTGATGCTCAAGAAAAGGCTGAGGCGATTGCCTCCGCTGAGCGCAAGAGCCAGGTAAGAACAGTTGATCGTTCTGAGCGAATTCGCACATATAACTATCCAGAAAATCGCATCAGCGATCACCGCGTTAACTACAAGTCAAACAACTTAGATGCTGTCCTTAATGGGGATCTAGATGACATGATCCAAACATTGCTAGATGCGGACAAAGCTGCACGTTTGGCAAACGCGAACTAACATGCTCATCAAAGAGATTCTGCGCGATGCTAAATCGCAGTTAGCTGAATCTGGAATTTCTGAAGCAGATGCTGAGCACCTACTGGCTCATGTTCTTGGTTTATCTCGAATGGATCTCCACAACACTGTCTTAGTTGAGTCAACTCTGCTTGGCATTGAAGATAAAGATGTACTTGAAGAGCAGTTCTATGATCTTTTAGATCGACGACTTAACTTCGAGCCTTTGCAGTATTTAACAGGGACAGCCGGTTTTAGATACCTAAACATTGAAGTTGGTCCAGGCGTGTTGGTGCCACGGCCTGAATCAGAGTTACTTGTGGAAGCGGTTTTGCAACACATCGAAAATCTGCCAGCACCAGTAAGTGTTGTTGACTTGGGTGCAGGATCAGGAGCGCTGTCACTAGCAATTGCAACTGAAGCTCCAACAACACGGGTTATTGCAGTTGAAAAAAGTCCTGAAGCCTTGTTCTGGCTTAAGAAAAACGTTTCAGTGATCGCTGAAAATGTTCGAGTTGTTGAAGGCGATGTTGCAGACGTGTTGCCGGGTATTAAGTGCGACGTAGTTATTGCTAACCCACCGTATGTTCCTGATGCTCAAGAGTTGCCTCGAGATGTTGCTGGCTTTGAGCCACACATCGCCTTGTTTGGTGGTCCTACGGGAATGGAAATTCCACAAATATTTATCACCGCTGCTAGCCGCTTGCTAAAGCCGGGGGGAGTCTTGGTGATTGAACATACAGAGGATCAAGGCTCAGCAATCGCTACAGCACTTGGTGTAGATTTTCTAGAAATAGCCCTGCATGATGACCTAGTAGGTCGACCACGTTGGACAAGTGCAGTGAGGAGGTAGCCATGGCAAAAGATATTGATCTTAAAAAGGGTGAACTAACTCGCCATGTTAATAAGGCTGCCAAAGCGATCGCCGATGGATACATCATCGTTATTCCAATGGAAAATAGTTATGCCTTTGTCTGCGATGCCTTTAGATCAGACACAGTACGTCAGATGCATGTGTTGCGTGGGGATCCACTATTTACTGCAGCCCAAGTAATTGTTGGCAGCGTTAAAACAACTGAAGGAATTATTCGCGAAGTCACACCTGAGATAAAAGGGTTGATGAAAAAGTTTTGGCCTGGGATGGTTTCGCTTAACTTGCGACCACAGCTTGGCCTTAGCTGGGATCTTGGTGATAACAATCAACTAGACCGTGTGAGCGTTCGTATTCCGCGAGCAAAATTTGCAAAGGCACTTGCCGCACAAACTGGTCCACTGGCAATTGCAAGTGCTTCTCGTAAGGGAATGGCACCTGCAAAATCTCTCGGCGATATTTTTGTTTTGGACTCTGATGTGGCACTCAAGTTTGACAACGGAAATCTTCGAAAGGGCCCGATTTCTACAGTTATCGAGGCTGATGAAACCGGTGTTCGGGTGCTGCGCGTAGGAGCCATCTCACTAGCCGAAATCAAAGCCATCGTTCCTGGCGCCACAGGCGAGTAAGTCCCAAGCCCTATAGAATTTGGCCATGTCCGAAACTTTCTATGGCCCAGATTTCAACCTATTAACCCAGCAGGATCCTGATGTTGCAGCGGTTCTCTTATCTGAACTTAAGCGCCAACAGACCAACCTGCAGTTGATTGCATCTGAAAACTTCACATCACGCGCAGTGCTAGCCGCTCTTGGCTCAACTTTGTCTAATAAATATGCAGAGGGTTATCCAGGTAAGCGTTACTACGGCGGGTGCGAAGAGGTCGATAAGGCTGAATACCTTGCTATTGATCGCGCAAAGAGCTTGTTCGGTGCAGAACATGCCAACGTTCAGCCTCACTCAGGTGCTTCAGCAAATGTTGCGGTCTATCAAGCATTTACTAAGCCAGGGGACACAGTTCTTGCAATGTCCTTGGCACATGGT
>JBIILL010000114.1:0-3439 GCA_044232665.1 Candidatus Planktophila sp.
TGTTTAGATTGCTATGGTGCGCTCTGCGATCTGTGCTTGTAGTTCTAGGTCGTGGGATTCCATTGCTCGGCGAGAGCGGGCAAAACGACCGCGCTCTTCATTTTCAAATTGCATGTGGTGATCAACTGCGAATTGATTAGTGATCAAAAGGCTGAGCAGGTTGTTTGAGTCCATGGGCTTATGGTGAGGTGCCAAGGTTTCGCAGATGCATGGTCTGGGTGAATGTTGGGTGAGCGTTAGGTTAACTACCTGTTTTAACAGGAAATAAGCAGCCGTCTGCATTACTTTTTGCAGATGAGTCCTTGGATCCAAAAGGTTGTGCGCCGCCGTGAGGTGGTCGGTGGGTTGGGACTGTCCGCGCTCCTGCTTCTTTTTCCTTCCTTGGCAGTTGCCGCAGGGCCAACGCTGAAAGCCTCAAAGCTTGGACAAAAAATTGTCTATCGCGGCTATGTCTACACAGTTGTTAAGTCCAAGGGAAAACTGGTCTGGAAGCAAGGTGCAAAGGTTGCAACAGCAACTGCCAGTGCGAGTGCTAAGCCAAGTGCTTCTGCAACGCCAACACCTTCACCAACAC
This sequence comes from Candidatus Planktophila sp., assembly GCA_044232665.1. Classification (GTDB taxonomy): domain Bacteria; phylum Actinomycetota; class Actinomycetes; order Nanopelagicales; family Nanopelagicaceae; genus Planktophila. The sequence continues at coordinate 575 of JBIILL010000114.1, forward strand.
CGAGTGCAACAGCAACGCCAACTCCTTCGCCAACTCCAACCCAAACATCTACTCCAATTCAAACACCACCTGCAACACCTGAAGGCGCTTTTGTGGCTAACTCCTCTGAGATTAAAGAGGGTCAAGTAAAGATCATTGAGGTAAATACTGCGAAAAACCAGTACACCTCATACTCTTTTTCACGCCTTGGCGGAAAGATTTATGCGGTCAGTATTATTTGCACACATGCAGGATGCAAAGTAGTTGCTGAAAAAACAGAGCTTGTGTGTAATTGCCATTTGAGTATTTTCAGTCCATTTGATGGAGCTGCACAATCAGGACCTGCCAGATTGCCATTGACGCGCTATGTGGCAACAGAGCAGGATGGAAAGATCTACATCAAGCCATAGGCCAAAGATTGCTTGGTTAAATGATTGTTATTGTCATTGCTATTAATTAGGGTTTTCCAATGAGAAGAGTGATGCGCCTGGTTTCGGTGCTGCTTTCCTTGGTTCTAGTCGCTTCAGTTGCCCAAGCAGCCACCGCTCCAAAAGCGGGCAGTGCTTGCAAGAAAGCCGGCCAAACAATTACGGCCGGTGGCAAGAAGTACACATGTGTCAAAAGTGGCAAGAAACTAGTGTGGAATAAGGGCGTTCCGGTTGTTGTCCCCACACCAACTCCCTCGGCAACACCCACACCTTCGGCCACTCCAACCCCAACACCTACTGCAACGCCAACACCTACCGCAACGCCAACACCTACCGCAACGCCAACACCTACTGCAATAGTGGAAGGACAAAGCTGCGCATCCAAAGGCCTAAGAGCCCCACACGCAAGTGGTTATTTTGAATGTCGGCCAGTTAGTGATCAGAGAATGATTTGGTTCAAACTTGCAGATTCACCGGTTTATCCAAACCAAGTTGCTAAGTACCAGGATCCTTCCGAATGCAGAATTTCGAGTTTCAGCGAATCCAAAGAACAAGGCTGGCATTTGAGTTCATCATTCCCATTGTTTGATAAGAACTTACCTAGTAAAGGGGTAGTTAAAGTCGCGATAATTGGCGTGGACTTTTCGGATGTTAAGGGAACTGGCCTTCCACTTGATATCGCCAAAGTCCACATTGACAAGGTAAACGGATTCCTTAAGCAGTATTCAAATGGAAAACTTACATATGAGTTCGTCTTTGTAAATAAGTGGATTCGAATGCCAGAACCATTAACAGCCTATAAAGTTCATGGACCTGAAGGTGCAACCCGCACGTGGCCGGATGACCTAGGGGCGACCCTAACAAGAGATATCTATAAGTATTCAGATTCCGAATATGACTTCACCGGTGTAAAAAGCATCTTGGTGGTAACCCCTAGAACTACACCAGTTTTCTATCACTCAGCTTTAATTCAATATTTTTATAATCCGAACATTATTTCTACGGTGGCCTTAACGACCAATGAGGGTTTCATTCGCAATTTCTTTATCGGCGGCGGTTTTGACTATGCGGGCAACAATGAAGAAATGCTATGGGCGCTTTGGATCCATGAATCAATACACTTTCATGGAATTTATGGCCATGCAGAAAACAATGGAAATAATGTATTGGGCGTCATGTCGAACCAACATGGAAACAATCCGCTCTTATTGACATGGGATTCGTTTTTACTTGACTGGCTAACGCCGCAGCAGCTCGCATGTGTGCCACTTCAGGCTTTGGCCACCGAGCGTTTTACCTTGAGCCCGGTGGAGCGTGAAGAAAATGGTTTAAAGAGCCTGATGATTAACATTTCCAAGAGTGAGAATTTAGTCATCGAATCTCGCAGGATGGAAGGTGTTTCAGCCAGCGACGAGAGAGGTACTTATGGCCTCGTGGTTTACAGCGTCACAAATAATGGCCCTAGAGACTATTTAAAGGTCCTCAGCGTAGAGGGTGCTAATCACGGATTTGCACCTGCCATTTATAAGTTAAATGCTCAGCCTAGTAACTTGAATAACTATGTTTTTGAAGGTGAGTCAATAACTTACAAAGGCGTTGTGATCAAGCTAGTAACTAGCGGCGACCACGACGTTATCGAGGTAAGAAAGGGCTAGCGAACTGAACGAAGTACGGCAGTTACCTTGCCTAAGATCTCGCAGTTGTCTCCATCGATAGGAGCAAAATCATCGTTGGCAGGAAGTAGCCAGATGTGGCCGTTCTTGCGGGAGAAGGTCTTCACAGTTGCTTCGCCATCAATCATTGCTGCAACGATCTCTCCGTTGTTGCAATCTTTTTGAGAGCGAATAACTACGTAATCACCATCGCAGATAGCTGCGTTGATCATTGATTCACCAACAACTTTGAGCATAAAGAGTTCGCCGCTGCCAACAAGTGATTCTGGAAGTGGGAAGGTCTCTTCAATAGATTGTTCTGCGGTGATGGGACCACCGGCTGCGATGCGACCGACAAGTGGGATGTAGCGGGTGGCATCTACTGGTGTTGAGTTCTCTGCACTTTTCTCATCTGGCATCAAAACTTCAAGGGCTCGACCACGGGTTGGGTCGCGGCGGATGAAGCCCTTCTTTTCTAGTGCTTCTAATTGGTACTTGACTGAGGCAGGGGAGGTCAGGCCAGCGACAACGCCGATCTCTCGCATTGAAGGGGGATAGCCGTTGTTTTCAAGGGCATCCTTGATAGCTCCAAGGATTTTGAGCTGACGGGTGGTGAGGCCGTGTGGGCCTTCTGGGCTGTCTGGGAGTTCAGTTACTACTGCGTCATTCTTTTTTGGCATGGCTTAAGGGTGACACAAGTTCACCAAAAATTCAAACACCTGTTCGAATTTTTCTTGCTATTTGTCAGTGGGAGGGTGTTTAATTGTCTTATTCGAACAGTTGTTCGAATACCTTCCCCCAGGTAA
>JBIILL010000039.1:0-10386 GCA_044232665.1 Candidatus Planktophila sp.
CCTAATGTGGCAAGAGCCTTTTCCGGGTGTAGGTCATCCCCATAAAAGACACCCAGTACTACAAGCGAGAATAGATCATCAGCTATAGCCAAAGTGAGCAAGAAAATGCGCACTTGTGGTTTGACTCGCTTTCCAAGCAATGCCAATACACCGATAGCTAAGGCGATGTCAGTTGGCATTGCGGTGGCCCAAACATGTGAACCAGGATTGATTGCAAGAAAAATAAGAGCAGGAAAGATCATTCCACCGAGTGCTGCAACGATTGGAACTATCGCAGACCTGACATCCTTTAGCCCATGCTTGATTTCGAGGCCAACAAGGAAGAAAAAAATTGCGATCAACACATCGATGAACATGTGCTTAATCTACTGGAAGCGGACACAACAAAGCCCGCCTTTTTAACGGGCGGGCTTTGTGTTAACGGATTTCTTAGATGTCGTAGTAGAGCTCAAACTCTGCTGGGTGTGGACGTAGTCGAACGTAGTCAACTTCTTCCTTACGCTTAAATGCGATCCATGTGTCGATCAGATCCTTAGCAAATACTCCACCCTTTGTTAGGAACTCATTGTCGCGCTCTAGATTGTCAAGAACCTCATCTAGTGAACCAGGAACCTGAGGAATTGATGCTGCCTCTTCGCCTTCTAGTTCGTAAAGATCCTTATCAACTGGAGCAGGTGGTTCGATCTTGTTCAAGATTCCATCAAGACCAGCCATAAGCATTGCTGCGAATGCTAGGTATGGGTTTGATGATGGATCAGGGCAACGGAACTCAATGCGCTTTGCCTTTGGATTGGATCCTGTAATTGGGATACGGATACAAGCTGAGCGGTTACGTGCTGAGTACACAAGGTTTACAGGTGCTTCATAGCCTGGAACTAAGCGACGGTATGAGTTAACTGTTGGGTTCGTAAATGCTAGAAGTGATGGCGCGTGCTTTAGCAGTCCGCCGATATACCAACGTGCCATGTCTGAAAGATCGCCGTATGTGCCTGCTTCAAAGAACAGAGGCTTTCCATCTTTCCATAGTGATTGGTGAACGTGCATACCTGAGCCGTTATCTCCGAAGAGTGGCTTTGGCATAAAGGTTGCAGTCTTTCCACCTTGCCAGGCAGTGTTACGAATAACGTACTTGAACTTCATTACATCATCGCCTGCACTGAGAATGTCTGTGAAGCGGTAGTTAATTTCCATTTGACCGGCAGTACCAACCTCGTGGTGTGAGCGCTCAACAAGTAATCCAACCTTGCCAAGTTGCATAACCATTTCATCGCGAAGATCTGCGAATTGATCTGTTGGAGAAACTGGGAAGTAACCACCCTTTACGCGGGTGCGATATCCACGGTTAGGTGTTCCATCAGCATCGTATTCAACGCCAGTGTTCCAAGCGCCTTCATATGATTCGATTTCGTGAACAGCTGAGTTAATTGTTGTCTTGAAACGTACGCTATCGAAAACATAAAATTCTGCTTCTGGTGCAAAGAATGCTGTGTCAGCAAATCCGAGTGAGCGCATGTACTCAACAGCCTTTGCAACAACTCCACGAGGATCACGACTATATGGCGTGTTATCTACTGGGTTGTGTACAGAGAAAATAATTATGAGGGTTTTTTCCTTACGATATGGATCCACGTATGCAGACGATGGAACTGGTAAGAGCTTCATATCTGACTCGTTGATTGTTTGGAACCCACGAATAGATGAACCGTCGAACATTAGGCCATCTGTAAATACCGCTTCATCAAATGATTCAACAGGAACGTTGAAGTGATGCTGGATACCAGGTAGATCGGTAAAGCGAACATCAACAAGCTTGACATCCTCTTTCTTTATGTATGCAAAGATTTCTGCTGCGTTCTTAAACATGCTTCTCCCAATTTCACATGTGATGCGCTAAATCTCTCATCATTGAGCCCTGCGCGCTTTGAGTAGTTGAACCCTAGGTCCATAGGGTGAAATTGGCATAACCCGCTTGTTAAATCCATGTTACGTCTGGGCCGATTGCCAGTTACCCTTGCCACATGAGCTTTGAATTCAAGCGTGTAACCCTCGGTCGCCGCTTTGCCGCCCTGATGGTTGACTGGCTAGCCTGTTATTTCATTGTGGCTGCCTCGACAGGTGGGTTAGGTGCCATGGCCCCCAATCGATCCCTGAGCGTTCTAGCCCTGTTCTTTATCGAGATAGCAATTCTTTCAGCGCTTCAAGGGGCCACCCTGGGACACAAGATATTTGGAATTCGCATCGTTAGATTTGCCGATGGTGGAGCGATTTCTCCGATTCAAGCTTTAATTCGTTCAGGGTTGCTAGTAACGGTAATTTTTGCGATCACCTTTGATGAAAATGGCAGAGGAATGCACGAGCGATTTAGCGGAAGTGTTTTAACTAGAAACTAGCGAATCTTTGGTGCTCGAGTGGGCATCGGACCCTTTGGAATAGGCATAGACATTCCGCCAACAGCTTTTAAACGGGCACGCACTTCACGCATTTGGTGAGCAGATAACTTCTTTGGAAGACGTCGCATATGACGTTGTAGTTTTTGAATTGGGATTCGCCCATCTTCGCTTCCTACAAGAATTTCAATAACAGGAACTCCTGGTGCAAAACGTTCAGCCTTTTTCTTTTCATCAGCCATCATCTGTCGAACAGATTGTGAACCCTCACCTGTTAAAACAATTCCAGCGCGCCCAACACTTCGATGCACCATGTCTTGATTACGAGCCACAGCAACCGCCGGAGTAGTTGTCCATCCTTTGCGAATAGCCATCAAGACACTTGCACCCGCACCAATTTGTCCTTCGATGGCCGCGTAAGCAGCTGTTCCTGCTTGGCGAGTAAAAAACAAGAGAGTAAGTAGTGCGGCAAGAGGGAAGGAGATAAATGCAAAGTAGACAGGATGATCAACTGCTGCGCCAATTCCGATTCCAATTGCCCATGTGGCAAGGAAAATGCCAATGAGTGCCACTGAGATCCAAGGCTTAACCTGCTTAGTGACCTTATAAGCATCACGAATGGTTTGGAAACGAGGAGTCTTGATCTTCTTTTCTTTTGCTTTTCTCTTGAACATATTCTTAGTTTAGTGGGGCAGGTGCGGTTCCACCAAGACGAACTGGTGCCCAGCGCTGGCCCACGTGGCTATCAGGGTATTTTTCCTGGACATCTCGCAATAATTGGATCATTACTTCGCGCAGATGCGCTTCAGCGACCTCAACATCGGTATCGCGAGAATAGGTAATTGGTGCACCAAAAGAAACAGTGACGGGAATTTTGCCCCGCTTCACACTTGGCTTAACGCCCTTTGTGTAGACGCGCTGACCACCCCACACAATTGTGGGTATCACGGGAACGCCAGCACCTATCGCTAAACGAACGGCTCCAGACTTCAACCCCTTGATTTCAAAGCTTGTTGAAATTGTTCCTTCGGGAAAGATGCCAATAATTTCACCAGATTTAAGTGCACGCAATGCGGCAACAAAAGATGCAGAGCCATTGCTGCGATCAACATTGATGTGGTGCATTCCGCGCAGTAATGGTCCAGCTACCTTGTTATCAAACAACTCTTTTTTGGCCATGAAGCGCACATAACGTTTAGCCGGTAAGGCTGCGGTCCCGGCGAGTGCGAAATCTAAATAACTTGTGTGATTGATAGCCAGTATTGCTCCGCCTTTACGAGGAACATTATCTTGACCTTGAAAATCAAAATTAAATCCAAGGTATTTCCAAAAGGTTTTCACAAGAACAATAACTGGGGGATAGACCAGATCAGCCACGAGCCGCCTTCTTTTCCATGGCTTGCTTATATAGACGGCCAGCGCGGTAAGAAGAGCGAACAAGTGGTCCACTCATTACGCCTAAGAAACCTATTTCTTCTGCTTCTTGAGCCAGTTCAACAAACTCCTGTGGCTTAACCCAACGCTCCACTGGGTGGTGCTTATTGGTCGGGCGCAAATATTGTGTAATTGTGATCAGGTCACAACCTGCACTGTGTAAATCTACAAGTGCTTGTGACACTTCTTCTCGTGTCTCGCCAAGCCCAAGGATCAAGTTAGATTTTGTGATCAAACCAAAATCCTGAGACATTCTCAATACACGTAGTGATTTCTCATATGTGAAGGCTGGGCGAATTTGCTTGAAAATACGTGGAACAGTTTCAAGATTATGGGCAAAGACTTCTGGTCTAGTTTCAAAGATCGGGTTCAGTAAATCTGGATTTGCGTTGAAATCTGGGGCCAACATTTCAACACCAGTGCCAGGATTTAACTCGTGGACTTTACGAATTGTTTCGGCGTAGAGCCAGGATCCTTCATCCTCAAGATCATCTCGTGTAACACCAGTTATCGTCGCATAGCGCAGTCCCATAGTTTTAACAGACATTGCAACCTTGAAAGGTTCTGCACGATCAATTGCCAGTGGCTTTCCTGTATCAATATTGCAAAAATCGCAACGACGAGTACAGCGATCTCCGCCGATTAAGAAAGTTGCTTCCTTATCTTCCCAACATTCAAAGATATTTGGACACGCTGCTTCTTGGCAGACCGTGTGTAGACCCTCGGATTTAACAAGACTGTGAAGTCGCGTGTATTCAGGACCCATGTTTGCGCGGGTCTTAATCCATTCTGGCTTTCGCTCGATGGGTGTTTCAGCATTACGGGCTTCAATACGAAGGAGCTTGCGACCTTCCGGTGCCATCGTCATGCGGTCACCTTTTTCAATGATTGACTTACATGTCGTTCTATTAGTGGTGCCACTTCATCAATAGTAATTGGTCGACGAAGTTCAATTTCAAGTGATGTGACATCAGCATCGGCAATTCCACATGGCACAATCTGTCTAAACGCCCCAAGATTGGGATTCACATTTAATGCAAAACCATGCATTGTCGTACCCTTTGCTACGCGAATTCCGATTGCTGCAATTTTCCGGTCGCCTCGAGCGTCCTGAATCCAAACTCCAGAGCGCCCCTCAATCTGAATCGCAGTTAGACCTAAATCTGAGCACACCTGAATGAGTGCGGCTTCAATTTCGCGGACAAAACCAACAAGCTCAGTTGGTTTTAACAGTTTCACGATTGGATATCCAACCAGTTGGCCTGGACCATGCCATGTAATTCGGCCTCCGCGGTCGACATCGATTACAGGAGTGCCATCAGTAGGTCGTTCGGCATCTTCGGTTCGGCGGCCAGCTGTGTAAACAGAAGGGTGCTCCAACAAAAGCAAAGTATTAGGGCGTGAACCAGAGGCAACTTCTGTGTGAATTTCTCGTTGCAAATCCCAGGCCTTTTGATAATCCACTAATCCATGGCGCGAAAGTGCGATATTCGAGTTGGTTTGAGTCTCAAGAACTGGCACACCCATAGCCTAAAGGTAGGCTTGGCTTCTTACCAATTCAAGGTCGAAAGGTCCCAATAAGTGTCCTCCACATCCATTCAGAAGAGTCGCCGCCCACTTGCCTATGCATTGCTGATTATTTTCTTGTGGTTTGGCGCAAGTGGTGTCTTTGGACCCCTATTTGGCAAGCTTTCGACGGTCCAAGAAAATGACAACTCTGCATTCTTGCCAGATAGCGCTGAGTCAACTCAGGCAGCAAAAATAATTGAGAAGTTTAATCAAGATCAAAATCAGAACTTACCGACCTTGGTTCTTTATGTTGGAGAAGTAGATGAATCCAAAATAGCTGCGCTCAACGCTCATCTCGCACAACTTGGTTCTGAAAAAATCATTGGCACAGATGTGCCGATTTCTAAGTACTTAACTGAAGGTGAGCAAATTTTTGCCTTTCCTTCCCAAGACGGCAAAGCGCTACTTGTGAACCTGCCATTTAAATCTGATATTGCAACCGACTTATTACCAAACAACAAACCTGCATTACCTGAAGTGATAGAAACACTGCGAGAAGACTCAGCAGAATTTGCAAAAAGTGTGGGGTTGGTTTCAAATGTCACCGGAATTGGCGCACTCCTTGGCGATCTATTTGGCGCCTTTGAGGGAATTGACTCCTCACTACTTCTAACAACATTGGGCGTCGTTGCACTTATCTTGATTGTTGTTTACCGATCTCCAGTTCTTTGGATATTGCCATTGTTTTCCGCTGTTATCGCACTATCGACCGCTGGCGGACTTGTTTATCTTCTGACCAAGAACAATGTCATCGACCTTAACGGACAGTCCCAAGGAATTCTCTCGGTATTAGTGCTCGGTGCAGCAACAGATTACGCACTTCTCTTGATTTCTCGTTATCGAGAAGAGTTACACCATCATGATCATCCAGCAGATGCGATGAAGGCTGCATTAAAAGGTGTCTTTGAACCAATCGTGGCATCTGGTGCAACAGTAATTTCTGCTCTCCTTGTGTTGTTGCTTAGCGATCTTTCTGGAAACAGAGGGCTAGGACCAGTTGGAGCAATCGGTATTGCAGCGGCAGTGATTGTGATTCTTACATTGTTGCCTGCACTTTTGGTGGCCTTTGGACGTTGGGTTTTCTGGCCACGTATTCCTAGAAATGATGATGTTAATTCTCAACTTACTGGCACGTGGGCCAAGATCGGTTCTGCAGTTGAGAAGCGTCCTCGCAAACTGTGGATTCTTACCGCAATTATGCTTTCAATTTTGGCTGGTTTCTCAACCACACTCAATGCACGGGGACTATCAACAGCTGATGCATTCACTCAACGCCCTGATTCAGTTGTTGGTCTTGAACGATTGGCTGAGCACTTCCCTGGAGGATCAGGGCAACCGACGGAATTGATTGTTCCAGTAACACTAGTTGACTCGGTTTCATCGGCTCTCAAAAACGTGGAAGGTGTTTCATCTGTTGAACCGTTGAGAATGACCCCTGCAATTCCTGGACAACCACTTTCTGAGGTGAAGGTAATTGAAGGAATGGTTGTTTTAAACGCAACTCTTGCCCTTAATCCTGACTCAGTAGAAGCGAGAGAGATTATTCCAGTAATTCGTCAAGCGGTTCATGCAATTGATCCAAAAATACTTGTTGGAGGCAGTACTGCCGTTGCTTATGACACAGATGTTTCGGCTAATCGAGACAACCGCACAATTATTCCAATTGTTTTGGTTCTAATTACTTTGATTCTTGGCTTGCTGCTGCGCAGTATTTTGTCTGCAGCGCTACTTTTGGGGACTGTTGTTTTGTCATTCTTTGCAACCTTAGGTGCTTGCCAACTTGTGTTTGAAAACATCTTTGGGTTCAAGGGTGCGGACACCTCATTCCCACTATTTGCGTTCATTTTCTTGGTAGCGCTCGGTATTGATTACAACATTTTCTTGATGACTCGCGTACGCGAAGAAAGTGCAAAGATCGGAACTCGGGCTGGTGTTATTAAGGGTTTAACAGTCACAGGTGGTGTTATCACCTCAGCGGGAATTGTTTTAGCTGCAACATTTGCAGTGTTGGGAGTACTGCCACTGGTGTTCTTAGCAGAACTTGGTTTTGCAGTCGCCTTCGGTGTTTTGCTAGATACTTTGATTGTTCGCACGATATTAGTACCGGCCCTCGTCCACGATATTGGTGGAAAAGTCTGGTGGCCATCTAAGTTACAGAACAGTTAAGTATGAGTTTACGTGTAGGAATCGCAGGGTATGGATTAGCCGGGCGATACTTTCACGCACCATTGCTTAAAGGATGTGGCTTCGAAGTTGTTGCGATTCAAACTGGAAATCCAGAACGCTCAGCACATGCACTTTCAGATTTTCCGAATACGACAGTTGTTGCAACTATCGATGAGTTGGTCGCACAACAGCTTGATCTAGTTGTTGTGGCATCAGCAAATTTGGTTCATGCCGAGCACGCCATAGCCGCGATCAAGGCGGGCATCCCGGTTGTTGTCGATAAACCAATGGGTCGTACCCTTGGTGAAACTCAAGAGATTGTTAATGCTGGCAAAACTGCCGGAGTAGCGGTATCAACTTTCTTTAATCGTCGCTGGGATAGCGACGCCCTAACAATTAAGAAGGTTTTGGCAAGCGGAGTACTGGGTCAAGTTCACCGAATGGATTCGCGGTTTGAAAGATTCAGACCAGAACTAAATGCGACTTCATGGCGGGAGAACATGTCTGCTGCCGATGGTGGTGGACAGTTATTGGATCTGCAGCCACATTTAATTTCAACTGCAATAGATTGGTTTGGTTCGGCAGAACTTGTTACGGCTAGCGTTCGATCGTTGCGCGGGGGAGCAGATGATGATTCTGTGTTGGTTCTGCGCCACGACAGCGATGTTACGTCTTACTTGTCAGCGAGTGCGGTCGTTGGTGCACCTGGTCCACGAATTCGGATTCTGGGCACAAAAGGAGCACTAGTCATAAATGATTTAGATCCACAAGAAGCTCTATTGCGAGCGGGTAAATTTCCAGAAAATGGAACCTGGACTTATCCGACTACCTCACAAGCCTTTCTACATCGCGGAGATGTCGTAGAAGAAATTGAATCTGTCCCAGGAAATTACGGTCATTTCTATAAGGCAGTTGAATTAGCGATCACGACAGGTGCACCATGGCCGATCCCTAATTCAGATGCATTGTTAGTTGCCGCAATAATTGATCAAGCCCGTGAAATTGGTGCACGTGCACACTGAGGTTCTGATTGTTGGTGCGGGTTTAGCTGGGTTAAGTGCTGCAATTCATCTGGAAGCTGCAGGTGTTGAAGTAACAGTCATTGAGTCATCTGATCGCGCAGGTGGGCGAGTAGCAAGTGATGTAATTGATGGATTCATTTGTGACCGAGGATTTCAGCTAATAAACGCGCAATACCCAGCGTTACAAGAACTCAACGTGATCAGCGAATTTGATTTCATAGAAGCTCCAAGAGTGATCGAGGTTAGCCTGGGGGATCGACGCCATGTGATCGGTGATCCTCGCCAAGTACCTTGGACGGCATTGAATAAAGCAACTGGCACGATTCCGGAAAAGATGGCGCTCTTGAGATTCATAGCGAGTCGACCAAAACCAGGACAGTCAATCGGACAGGCACTGCGCAATACGGGAACCTGTTATGAAAGAGTTTTGCGTCCATTCTTGCAAGGCGTTTTCTTAACAGACCCAGATAACGTTGATGCATTGTATGGACATTCGATAATCAAGAGCTTTGTTAGTGGAAGACCCGGTGTTCCGCGCAGTGGTGTTGGTGAGCTCTCGAAAGCACTCGCAAAACGCGTTAGCAATATTGTTTATGAGACCAGAGTTGATGGAATAGAACAAGGATCCGTCCACACCAACAACGGCACCTATACGGCTAACAAGATTCTGATTGCCACAGATGCAACAACTGCAACGCAGCTATTGGGTTTAACAGAGGTCCCACGCATGGCTGGCTGCATCACTTGGTATCACGCTGATGCCGTAAATCCTTCAGGAAGTGGACGGTTAGTCGTCGATGGCCAAAGGCGCGGACCCATTATTAATTCAGTGGTTATGTCAGATATTTCTTCAAGTTATGCACCTGCAAATCAGCATTTGATTTCAACGACAACTGATTTAAATGTCACTGAATCTGATGTGCGACGCCATTTAGCGATCCTGTGGGGAGTAGATACCTATGCTTGGCAGTTCATCGCCAAGTATGAGATTCCCGCTGCTTTGCCAATTCAAAATGTAGGACGGGCGCTGTCGCAAAGTATGAAAATTAGCGATCATCATTTTGTTGCCGGTGATCACCGCACAGTTCCATCACAGCAAGGGGCTCTTTTTTCAGGACGCCTTGCGGCTCAATTAATCCTCGACTAGTTGGGCAAGTGCTTCAGAGATGTGTGGGTAGTCCCAGGTAAAGCCTGCTTCTTGTAGCACGTGGGGGATAACGCGCTTAGAGCCAAGAATCTCAGAAGAAAATCCACCTAAGGCTATCTTTAGCCCCAGAGCTGGTGCAGGAAAGAGTGCGGGACGGTGCATTGCGCGCGCAAGTGCTGAAGTAAATTCTTGATTTGTAACAGGGTTTGGCGCAGTTACGTTAACGGGTCCTGAAATTGGATTTTCCAATGCAAAAACAATAGCTCTAATTTGATCGTGCAGAGTGATCCATGACCACCATTGCTTTCCATTACCCATCTTTCCGCCAAGACCTAAGCGAAATAGTGGAAGCATCTTTCCAAGTGCGCCCCCCGTTGGGTCTAACACTAAACCTGTACGAATTTTTACCGTACGAACATCACCTGCTAGATCGGCAGCAGCTTCCCATTCACGGCAAACAGCAGCCAAGAAGTCATCTCCGGCACGATCGGTTTCAACAACTGCTCGGTTTCCACTCTCGCCATACCAACCAATTGCAGAAGCCGAAATAAACACCTGTGGCTTCAGCTCTGCAACAGCGTTAGCAATAGCAGTTGTACCAAGCAATCTGGAATTTAAGATTTCGCTCTTGTATTTTTTGTTCCAACGCTTATCGCCAACA
>JBIILL010000115.1:0-3406 GCA_044232665.1 Candidatus Planktophila sp.
ACGACACAACCCTTCGCGATGGCGCACAACAAGAGGGTCTAAATCTTTCTGTCCACGACAAACTCAATATCGCACGTCACCTAGATGATCTAGGTGTTGGTTTTATCGAAGGTGGATGGCCAGGTGCCAACCCGAAAGACACTGAATTTTTCGCACTTGCTAAGAAAGAATTGAAATTAAAGAATGCAACATTTGTTGCTTTCGGTGCGACTCGTCGCCCCAATGCAAATGCAGCTGATGATGTTCTACTGGGAGCATTACGAGATAGCGGTGCACCAGCGGTAACTTTGGTAGCAAAAGCATTTGATCGCCACGTTGATCTTGCGTTAAAAACTTCTTTGGATGAAAACCTTGCGATGATCCGTGATTCTGTTACTCATCTTCGCGAAGAAGGCCAGCGCGTTTTTCTAGATGCAGAGCACTTCTTTGATGGCTATCGCAGCAACCGTGCCTATGCGCTCGAAGTTGTGCGAGTGGCAGCAGATGCAGGGGCAGATGTAATTGCGCTGTGTGACACTAATGGTGGAATGTTGCCAGATGAGCTTTCACAGATTGTTCATGATGTTTTAACTGCAAGTAATGCTCGACTTGGTATTCACTGTCACAACGACACCGGGTGCGCGGTGGCAAACTCCATGGCAGCAGTTGCTGCTGGTGCAACACATGTGCAGGGCACTTTAAACGGCTATGGAGAGCGCACTGGAAACGCGGATCTTGTAACGATCATCGCAAATCTTGAACTAAAGACACAGCAATTAGTGTTGCCAACGAATGCTCTGCAAGAGGCATTTAGAATTTCACATGCAGTAGCAGAAATTACAAATGTTGCGCCTAGTTCTCGTCAGCCATACGTTGGCGTCTCAGCTTTTGCCCATAAGGCAGGCTTGCATGCAAGTGCTATCAAGGTTGATCCATCCTTGTATCAACATGAAGAGCCTTCAGCTGTTGGCAATGACATGCGTATGTTGGTTTCTGACATGGCAGGTCGCGCATCAATCGAGCTCAAGTCACAAGAACTTGGCGTAGATCTTGGCGGGGACAAAGAACTCATCGGTCGCATTGTTGATCGAGTGAAGGAAATGGAATCACGAGGATTCACATTTGAAGCCGCAGATGCCTCATTTGAGCTGCTTGTTCATGAAGAGATGTCAGGTAAGCGTCCTGCGTTTTTCACAATAAATCATTGGGTTACATCAGTTGAACGCGCAACGGATGAGTCAATTATTACTAAGGCTGAAGTAACCGTGACTGCAAGTGGACAAGAGATCACATGCAAGGGTGAAGGAAACGGTCCTGTTAACGCCTTTGATAATGCGTTGCGTACGGGTTTACTCAAGTTGTATCCAGAACTGTCCTCCCTAGAACTCACTGATTACAAGGTTCGTATCCTTGAAGGTCGTTTAGGAACTGGCGCAGTAACCCGCGTTTTGGTCGAAACAACTGATGGCAAGGGCGAGTGGAACACGGTCGGTGTCCATGAAAACGTTATTGCAGCATCTGCGATGGCACTTGAAGATGCAGTTACCTTCGGCTTGCTGCGTCAGGGACGTAAGCCCGAGTAAACTCACACCGTGAGCGATGATTTCGAAAAGCTAGTAGCAGCTTTTACTCGCCACTTAGAAGTTGAACGAAGCCTCTCTGCCCACACAATTCGTGCATACCTTGGTGATCTTGAAAGTTTGATCGCACACCTTGAGCAAATTGGTGTTACAAATATTTCCGAGTTAGAACTCATTCATTTGCGCTCTTGGCTTGCTAACCAACAAGTTAAAGGGGGAGCGCGCACGACATTGTCACGTCGGGCGGTCTCTGTGCGCTTGTTTACAAAGTGGGCACTGAAGAATAAGTATTTAGAAAAAGATGTTGCCGCAACTTTGGCAACGCCAAAGGGCCATCGCACCTTGCCTGAAGTACTTGAAATTGCAGATGCAAAGGTGGCCATGGATTCACTGGCTACGCGGGCCGCCGAAGAAGAAACACCTATTTCATTACGCGATGTTGCAATGGTTGAGATGTTGTATGCATCGGGTGCTCGTGTGGCAGAACTATGCGGACTAGATCTTTCAGATATTGATTATGACCGCCAAACAATTCGAGTTTTAGGCAAGGGAAATAAGGAGCGCACAATTCCGTTAGGTAATCCCGCAATGAAGGCGTTGAATGTTTGGCTAAAGGATGGAAGAGAATCGCTAACTAATTCACAATCGGCAGATGCCGTGTTTCTTGGTGCACGTGGGAAACGGATTGATCAACGCACAGTTAGAACTGTCGTATACAACGCATTGCAAGCAATCGAGGGAATCGAGCGAATGGGTCCGCACGCATTGCGACATTCAGCTGCAACTCACTTACTTGAAGGTGGAGCTGACTTGCGCACCGTTCAGGAAATTTTGGGACACGCATCACTTGCCACAACTCAGATCTATACCCATGTATCCACTGAGCGTTTGCAAAAGGCGTTCAAGCAAGCACACCCACGCGCATGAGAGCTTCCTTAGTAGTTATTCCAACATACAACGAAGCTGAAAGCATTGGCACAATTCTGGATGGACTAAAGAACCTTGATGTGGATGTTCTCGTAATTGATGATGGATCACCTGATGGCACAGCCGACATTGTCCGGATGCACAATGTTGAAGTTATTAAACGTGAAGATAAACAAGGTTTAGGTAGTGCCTATCGCACAGGATTTTCTATTGGTATTCAGCGCGGTTACACCTACATCATTGAGATGGATGCCGATGGGTCACACCGAGTGCAGGACTTAGAGAAAATGATGGAATGGATTGGGAGCGCTGATCTACTCATTGGTTCTCGTTGGGTTGCAGATGGTGGGATTACAAACTGGAGCAAATTTCGTGAGTACTTATCCAAGTCTGCAAATACTTATGCCAATTTGCTGTTATCTCTTCGAGTGAAAGACACAACCTCTGGATTTCGAATTTACACAACTGATTTACTAAAGAAGATGGAAGTTTCAAGTATTCGTAGTGAGGGGTATTGCTTTCAAATCGAAATGACCCGTCGGGCAATAGCTCGTGGGGGATCGATCGCTGAAATTCCAATCACTTTTGTTGAAAGAATCCATGGAAAGAGCAAAATGTCCTTTGCTATAGCCCTTGAAGCGGTTGTCCGCATCACCGCCTGGGGAGCTCTACGCCTAATTGGGCGGTAATTTGCCCGCTCACGCTCAGGTAAGATTTCTGCTGCACCAGCCTTCGGGTTGGTGACATCTCAGCACTCACTGACTTAGGTCGGTATAACCACCTCGGTCCATAAGTAATTGTGGTCGGTGATTTCGAGTGCGACGGGCCTAACAAATTGTTTGGCCATAAACCGAGCGGGTTTATTGCGCACTGCGCGAAAACCTAAGAAGGAGTATGCCGTCATGGCAGTTGTAACAATG
>JBIILL010000116.1:0-3404 GCA_044232665.1 Candidatus Planktophila sp.
TCGTGTGTTACATAAACAGTGGTGATTCCTAGACGACGCTGCAATGCAGCGATCTGTGTACGAGTTGCTACACGCAACTTCGCATCAAGGTTTGATAGTGGTTCATCCATAAGGAATACCTGTGGTTCGCGAACAATTGCGCGACCCATTGCAACGCGCTGACGCTGTCCACCTGAAAGAGCTTTTGGCTTGCGCTCTAGGTATGGCTCAAGGTCAAGCAACTTTGCTGCTTCTAGAACACGACGATCGCGTTCTTCCTTTGGAGTTCCTGCGATCTTTAGTGCGAATCCCATGTTCTCTGCAACTGTCATGTGTGGATACAGTGCATATGACTGGAACACCATCGCGATGTCGCGATCTTTTGGTGCAACATTTGTTACGTCGCGATCGCCAATTAAAATGCGGCCGCCATCAATTTCTTCAAGCCCAGCCAACATACGAAGTGATGTTGATTTACCGCAACCTGATGGTCCAACAAGAACTAAAAACTCTCCGTCATTAACAGTGAGGTTTAACTTGTCGACTGCAGGTGCTGTTGTTCCTGGGTAGGTACGTGATGCGCCATCAAAAACTACTGATGCCATGAGATTGCTCTCCTTCTCCGGGCAGGTACGTGCCCGACGGTCCGTGGATGAAGGTGATGGCCGGTTGGCCAACGGCGCAAGATTACGCATAAACCCTGCGTAAGGGAAGATAAGGCTCCGCGCCCCGACTGTGAGATCGTATACTTCTCACATAATGGAACCTCCCTCGTTGGCTTCACTCTTCGCTGACCTAGCAATAATCGCGGGCCTGATTGTCCTGGCCTCGTTCTTCGTTGCTGCTGAAATTGCTCTTATCTCTCTGCGAGATAGCCAAGTCCGCCAAATCGCAACTCGTGGAAAACGAGGCGCTCGCGTTGCAGCCCTTGCCGAACACCCCAACCGGTTGTTGGCTGCTGTTCAAATTGGCGTAACTGTCAGCGGATTTCTATCTGCAGCACTTGGTGCTGATCAACTAGGTGATTATGTAATTCCGTGGCTTGAGTCCTTTGGGATCTCCTCTGGCTGGAGCACAACAATCTCACTTATCGGTGTCACATTGGTGATCGCCTACTTCTCATTGGTCTTTGGTGAGCTAGTTCCAAAGCGAGTTGCACTCTTTAGAGCTGAAGAGATTGCAATGAGAACAGCCGGATCCATCAATATTGTTGCAAATATCTTCCGCCCAATTATTTGGTTGCTCTCAAAGTCAACGGATTTTGTGGTGCGCGCATTTGGTGTTGATCCAAAAGCACAACGCAGCCAGATGTCTGAAGAAGAGCTACTAGATCTTGTAGTTGGCCATGCCGCCTTAACTGAAGAAGAACGTGACATCGTGGAAGAAGTTTTCAACGCCTCAGAGCGCCAGGTGCATGAGGTTATGGTGCCGCGCACCGAAGTTGATTTCATGGATGCATCTTTGACTGTTGGTAAAGCAATTGAATTAGCAGTTGATAAAGCACACTCACGCTACCCAGTTGTGCGTGGATCATCTGATGAAGTTGTTGGCTTTATCCATGTGCGCGACTTGCTGGACACATCACTTGCCAGCAAGACCACCAAGATCGTTGAGCTTGCTCGAAACATTATGTATTTGCCAGGTACGAAAGGTATTTTGCCTGCTCTAACTGAGATGCGTATGCAAGGTCAGCACCTTGCAATTGTTTTGGATGAGTACGGAGGCACTGATGGAATCGTTACCTTAGAAGACTTGGTAGAGGTGCTCATCGGTGACATTCGCGATGAATATGACGTTCATGAGGATGAGATTTCACATGAAGAGCGCACAGGAGATTTCGAAGTAGATGGCCTTATTTCTATCGAAGATTTGATAGAGCAGACCGAGCTAGATATCCCTGAAGGTCCATATGAGACTGCAAGTGGATTTGTAATGCACTTTTTAGGTCGAATTCCACGTGAGCATGATGTTGTTAACGTCAATGGCATCCGAATCACGGTATTGACCATGGAAGGCAAACGCGCAGGGCAGTTATTGATCTCTCGATCTGCATAGGTGTGAAAGAATTACAGCTATGACACAGAAGCGGGTTCTTTCAGGCATTCAGCCAACAAGTGACTCCTTCCACCTGGGTAATTACTTGGGTGCTCTAAAGCAGTGGGTTGAGCTGCAAAATGGAAATGATGCTTTTTATTGCATCGTTGATCTACATGCCCTTACAGGTGAGATCGAACCTGCTCTATTTAGAAAGCGCACCTTGGCATCTGCGGCGCAATTAATTGCACTCGGTATCTCACCTGAAAAATCAACCTTATTTGTGCAGTCCCATGTTGCAGAGCACAATCAACTTGGTTGGATCATGGAGTGTTTAGCTGGCTTTGGCGAAGCAAGTCGTATGACTCAGTTCAAAGATAAGTCTGCAAAGGGTGGAGCAGATACTGCTCGCGTTGGACTCTTTACCTATCCAATGTTGCAAGCAGCAGACATTCTTTTGTATCAAGCACATTATGTTCCAGTTGGTGAAGATCAACGCCAGCACATTGAATTAACCCGTGATTTAGCAACTCGTTTTAATGCACGATTTGGTGAAACCTTTAGAGTTCCAGAGGGCCACATTCTCAAAGCCGGTGCCAAGATTTATGATCTGCAAGATCCAACCTCAAAGATGAGCAAGTCATCTGGTTCTGCAGCAGGTGTTCTAGAACTGATGGACACACCAGAGGCCAATACAAAAAAGATTAAGAGCGCAGCAACTGATGCTGGCCGCGAAGTGAAATTTGATGAGAAAGAAAAGCCTGGCATTAGTAATTTGCTGACAATTCACTCATCACTCTCTGGAACTTCAATTGCCGATCTTGAAAGAGAGTTTGAGGGCAAGGGGTATGGCGACTTCAAGGCCGCTGTTGCTGAGGTAGTAGTTGAGTACTTCCGCCCAATCCGAGCAAAGGCTTTGGAGCTGTTAGAGGATGAAAAGCACCTCATTGACCTTCTGCACGAAGGTGCAGACAAAGCACGTGTAGTGGCCTCAGCAACCCTTCAGGACACCTATAAAAACCTGGGTTTAGTGAAGTAATCAAGCCAGTATCTCAACCCCTAGTTGAGAGTTTTCCAAAACGTTACATCGCTGTCATCAAAATAATGGCTGGCTTGTTGAGTTTAATCACGCTCAAGTAATAGGCTCCCAATTACACAAAGCTTCAGTATGTGCCCTTAAAAGCAGGTATTGAAGATCCCCTTGAATCCTTGGAGGAAAATTGAAGAAAGTATTTCGTCTTGTAGCAGTTCTTGCTGCAGCAATTATGGCAGCAACAGCATTTGTTGCTCCTGCAGCAACAGCAGCATCAAAGGTAAAAGTTGGCCTTGCTTATGACATCGGTGGACGTGGCGATAAGTCATTCAACGATTCAGCAGCAGCTGGTCTAGAT
>JBIILL010000117.1:0-3400 GCA_044232665.1 Candidatus Planktophila sp.
TCTTGGCCGATGCGGTCAAGGTAACCCTTGGACCTCGTGGACGAAATGTTGTTCTCGAGAAGAAGTGGGGCGCCCCAACAATTACTAATGATGGCGTTTCCATTGCAAAGGAAATTGAACTTGATGATCCATGGGAAAAGATTGGCGCAGAGCTAGTCAAGGAAGTTGCAAAGAAGACTGATGATGTTGCCGGCGACGGAACAACAACTGCAACTGTTTTGGCTCAGGCGCTAGTTCGTGAAGGTCTGCGCAACGTTGCAGCTGGATCAAACCCAATGGCACTAAAGCGCGGTATTGAAAAAGCTGTTGCTGAAATCGTTGCTGAACTTCTTTCAATGGCCAAGGCTGTTGACTCAAAGGAGCAGATCGCTGCGACCGCATCTATCTCTGCAGCAGATGCAACTATCGGCGAAATGATCGCCGAAGCAATGGACAAGGTTGGCAAAGAAGGCGTCATCACTGTTGAAGAGTCAAATACTTTTGGTTTAGAGCTAGAGCTCACAGAAGGTATGCGCTTTGATAAGGGTTACATCTCTCCATACTTTGTAACTGACCAGGATCGTATGGAAGTTGTCCTAGAGGATGCTTACGTATTGATCGCTAACTCAAAGATTGCAAACATTAAAGATCTAGTGCCAGTTCTTGAAAAAGTTATGCAATCAGGTAAGCCACTATTGATCATCGCTGAAGATGTTGAAGGCGAAGCGCTCGCAACACTAGTTGTGAACAAGATCCGCGGAACATTCCGCTCAGCAGCTGTTAAAGCACCAGGCTTTGGAGATCGTCGCAAGGCGATGCTGCAAGACATTGCAATCCTTACAGGTGCAACTGTTATTTCAGAAGAAGTTGGACTTCGTCTTGAGGCAGCAGAGCTTGATCTTTTAGGTAAGGCGCGCAAGGTTGTTATCAGCAAGGAAGAGACAACAATCGTTGAAGGCGCTGGAGATGACGCACAGATCAAGGGTCGCGTTCAGCAGATCCGAAATGAAATTGAAGCATCAGATTCAGATTATGACCGTGAGAAGTTGCAAGAGCGTCTTGCAAAGCTTGCTGGTGGCGTTGCTGTTATCAAGGCAGGTGCTGCAACTGAGGTTGAACTCAAGGAGCGCAAGCACCGCATTGAAGATGCAGTTCGCAATGCAAAGGCTGCAGTAGAAGAAGGAATCGTTGCCGGTGGTGGCGTTGCCCTTCTCCAAGCAGGAGCTGCAGTGTTCAAGCGTCTCACTGGTTTAACTGGCGATGAAGCAACTGGTGCAAAGATTGTTGAATACGCAATCGAAGCTCCAATCAAGCAGATTGCAGTTAACGCAGGACTTGAAGGCGGAGTTGTTGTAGAAAAGGTTCGCCATCTTCCAGCAGGACAAGGTCTTAACGCTGCAACTGGTGAATATGTAGACATGATCAAATCTGGAATTATTGATCCAGCAAAGGTCACACGTTCTGCACTACAAAATGCTGCATCAATTGCTGCTCTGTTTATTACAACAGAAGCAGTTATTGCAGATAAGCCAGAAAAGGCTGCTGCTGCCCCACAAGGTGGCGGAGATATGGACTTCTAAGTCCTTCGAATTACGCGTAACGCCGTCCTCGATTAACGCGAGGGCGGCGTTCTGCTTTACCCTTAGACCATGGCAAAGAAATCACTAACTCCAAAAAAGGGGAAAGCTCCTGCACAGGAGAAGACATCAAAAAGCACAGCTGTTGCTTTTGATGCAAAGGATCTTGCCCGAAGCGCTGCACTAGAAGTTGCAGAACAACGCGATCAAGTTGGCGGTTTTGTTTCTGTTGATTTTGATGATGAGAATCGTGTTGCAACATATTTGTTTGAAGCAAAACTTTCAGGGTATAGAGGATGGCGTTGGTGCATCACCATTGCAAAGGTTGATGCGGATGCAACTCCAACAATTTGTGATGTTGTAGTACTTCCAGGACCTGACGCCCTACGTGCTCCAGAATGGGTTCCTTACCGCGACCGGATTTTGCCGGGCGATGTTGGTGTTGGCGATATTGTTCCAAGCTCATTAGATGATGCACGCTTAGTTGCGGGCGAACAAGCGCTGCCACAAGATGAAGACTTAGATACTGCAATGGCAATCGAACTTGGTTTAGGTCGCGCACGAGTTATGTCTATTGAAGGACGCGATCAAGCGGCTAAGCGTTGGTATGACGGAGAACGTGGACCAAACGCGCCCGTTGCCCAGTCAGCACCAAAGCCGTGCCATAGCTGCGGATTCTTTATTCCTATTGCAGGATCATTGCGATCAACATTTGGCGTGTGCGCCAACGCAATATCACCCGAGGATGCACGCGTAGTGAGCGTGGACCATGGCTGTGGAGCACATTCGGAAGCGACCTTCACAGAGCCGGTGTTAAACTAAGCACCTGCTATCGCACCCGCGATACCGATTAACACCAGTACAAAAAAACTAGCAAGGAGCCCCCCATGCCTACAGGACGCGTTAAATGGTTCTCATTAGAAAAAGGTTTTGGCTTCATTGCAAATGATGAAGGCGAAGATGTTTATCTGGCAGCTACTTCACTTCCAGAAGGTGTTGCAACAGTTAAGCCTGGAACAAAGCTTGAGTTTTCTATTGCTGATAGTCGCAAAGGCCCACAAGCATTATCAGTGCACATCATTGATGCACCACCATCACTAGTTGAGAACTCACGTGTTAATAGTGATGATCTTGCAGCGATGATTGAAGACACAATCAAGATGCTGGATAAAGTCGGAAATGGTTTGCGCCATGGACGTCATCCAAATGCACAAGAGGCTGATCGTCTCGGCCGTGTGCTGCGCGGTATCGCTACAGCACTAGGTTCTACTAGCTAGTTTCGAACTTAGAGCCCGCTTCGTCGCTCGCGACGAATTGTGTAACGAACACCGATCAAGCCAAGTGCTGCTCCGCTTATGCATGTCCAAATAACTTTGGCATCCGCGTTAGAAGCAAGCGCAATTACTCCTGCTATCACCCAACATGTTGTTCCAATAGCCACTAGAGTTATCGCATTGCGTAGTCGAGTAGTCATGGGGCAAGAGTAATGCGTTTATCGGTAAAAGAGGATGGTAATTGGCGTTCATTTCGCCACCGCAATTACCGAATTCTATTTCCTGCCAACGCGGTTTCCAATATCGGCAGTTGGGCCCAAAGAATCGCCCAAGATTGGCTCGTACTAGAACTCACAAACAACAACGGAACATACCTAGGTTTAGTCACAGCAGTTCAATTCGCTCCAGTTCTTTTCTTCTCTCTTCATGGTGGCAAATTGGCTGACAGATTTAATAAACGTAAAGTCTTAGTTCTAACAAATATTTTAGGCGGCAGTGCATCTCTTGGCTTAGGTGCTCTCGTAATCACCGAGCAAATTCAGCTGTGGCATGTCTTTGCTCTTGCAGCGG
>JBIILL010000118.1:0-3393 GCA_044232665.1 Candidatus Planktophila sp.
CGGATTTGCATGCTGCCGAAAAGATTGTGGCACTTACTGAGTTTGCGATGAAGCCATGACTCAGTCCTTATCTTCATTAGTTGGCAAGCGCATTCACTTCATTGGTATTGGTGGTGCCGGCATGAGTGGATTAGCGCGCATAGCTTTGTCCCATGGCATCACAGTCAGTGGGTCTGATGCAAAGGATTCATCTGTTGTCATTGCACTGTCTGCATTAGGTGCAACTGTTGCAACTTCACATGATGCCTCACACGTTGATGGAGCAGATCTGGTTGTCTATTCAACTGCCATCTCTGCCAATAACCCTGAAAGAGCAAGGGCTGCAGAGCTAAAGATTCCTATTTTGACCCGTGCTGCAGCGTTGGCAGTGCTTATGTCTGATTCAAAAAGTGTTGCAGTTGCAGGCACACATGGAAAAACAACAACATCGTCAATGCTGGCAGTTGCACTGCAGGCATGTGCTGCAGATCCATCCTTTGCGATCGGCGGAACAATCACCGCCTCTGGTTCTAATGCACACCGAGGTACTGGTGAGATCTTTGTTGCTGAAGCTGATGAGTCAGATGGTTCATTTATTGAATACCACCCCTTTGCCGCCATCGTTACAAATGTTGAGCATGATCATGTGGACTTCTTTCCTACCCCAGAATCTGTTGCACAAGCCTTTAGAGAGTTTGCGGCAACGATTAAGCCTGAAGGTTTCCTTACGTATTGTGCAGATGATGCTGGGGCTGTGGCCCTTGCTGGCACAACTAAGAATGTGCAGTTGATTTCATATGGAGTAGCAGAAGGTGCCGATCTTCATATTGATCAGATTGAGTTGATGACAATGGGTTCATCTGCTCGCGCTGTGTGGAATGGAAAGAGTGTTGGACACATTGAGTTACAAGTTCCGGGCCACCACAACTTATTAAATGCCGCAGGTGTATTAGCAACAGGCTTAAAACTTGGTTTTGGCGCAGCTGAATTACTGACTGGCTTGGGCACATTCCGGGGGACTGGGCGCCGCTTTGAACTTATTGGAACTGTTCATGGAGTTCGTGTCATTGATGATTATGGCCATCACCCAACAGAGATTCAGGTGACACTTGAGGCGGCACGTCGCTATGCAGCAGATGGTCGCTTGATCATAATTTTCCAACCACACAGATACTCCAGAACGAAAGCATTTGCAGCGGCTTTTGCATCCGTACTTGATACGGCAGACCGAGCAATTGTTCTAGAAGTCTATGCAGCAAGTGAAAAGCCAATAGAAGGCGTCACATCAAAGTTAATTACTAGCCAAATGAAGAAGGGTGAGTACATCCCTAACTTTGTTGAGGTAACAGATTCAGTCATCGAAATGGCTGAGCCTGGCGATGTGATCATGACATTAGGCGCGGGTGATGTCAGCTCTCTTGCACCAATCATTGTCGATGGCTTGAATCGACGTTTTGCATAGCCATGAATCGTCGTCTCATACTTCTTGTTTCCACAGTCCTTCTTGTTGGCGCTGCATACATCCTCGGTTGGTCCACACTATTTACCGTTAGCTCCATCGAAATCAAAGGAGCTAGCTCGCAAGTAAGTTCTGGAATTGTTAAAGGCCAGAAGCTTGCTCGCGTTGAACCTCGCGCAGTTGCAGCAAAGTTTGAAACTCTTGATTGGGTAGATAGTGCAAAGGTTTCTCGAAACTGGATCAATGGCAAGGTAACAATTGATTTAACCGAGCGGACACCAGTAGCGATCTATAACAACAAGGTCATAGATTCGACGGGCAAGAGCTTTGTACTGAGAGGAACACCAACAACCCCATTGGTTCAGATCCAAGCCGGCGACTTAACCGCAGCCACAAAAGCTGTCACCTTCTTCATGACTCTTCCGTCAGACCTCAAGGAAGCATTGAGTGTTGTTAAGGTCCGAAGTTCCGGTGCTCTTGTCCTAGTTGTTAATAATGATGGCAAGAATCTTGAGATCCGTTGGGGCGTTGATGGCGAGAATGAATTGAAATTAAAGGTTTATAAAGCACTTATTGCGTTGCCAGAAAATGCATCTATAAAAAGAGTTGATGTCTCGGCACCACATGCACCAATCGTTAAATAATTATTGAGATTACGACACGGTAAACACTTCATGTCGGTGTTTGATAATCACCCGTATGCGCTTTAGGTTCGCCTTATAGAAAAGCATTGAATAGTAAGTCTCAAGTTGAGGTTTATGGTTCATAAGGAGGAAACACAGTGGCTTCACCACAAAATTATTTAGCGGTCATCAAAGTTGTCGGCATTGGTGGCGGTGGAGTTAACGCAATTAATCGCATGATCGATGTTGGATTAAAAGGCGTCGAGTTCATTGCAATTAATACAGATGCACAACATTTGTTAATGAGTGATGCAGATGTGAAATTAGATATTGGTCGCAAGACAACTCGCGGACTTGGCGCAGGCATGGATCCAGATAAGGGTCGCGAAGCTGCACTAGATCACGCAGATGACATTGAAGAAATCTTGCGCGGTGCAGACATGGTCTTTGTTACAGCAGGAGAAGGTGGCGGTACCGGGACAGGTGCTGCTCCAATCGTTGCAAAGATTGCAAAAGATATTGGTGCGTTAACAATTGGTGTTGTTACTCGCCCATTCTCATTTGAGGCAAAGTTGCGTTCTGCTCAAGCAGATGTTGGCATCGAAGCACTACGCGCTGAAGTAGATACATTGATTGTTATTCCTAATGATCGCTTGCTTGCAATTTCAGACCGCACAATTACATTGGCAGATGCTTTTAAGAGCGCAGATCAGGTATTGCTATCTGGCGTGCAAGGAATTACAGAGATCATTACTCAACCAGGTCTGATCAACCTTGACTTTGCAGATGTTAAAGCTGTTATGTCAGGTGCTGGTTCTGCGTTGATGGGAATTGGTTCTGCTCGCGGTGAGAACCGAGCAATACGTGCCGCAGAGCTTGCAATCTCAAGTCCATTACTTGAAGCATCAATTGATGGTGCTATGGGAGTTCTGCTCTCTGTTTCAGGTGGATCAGATCTTGGTTTGTTCGAAGTTAATGAGGCATGCGAGCTAGTTCAATCTGCTGTGCACCCAAATGCAAAGTTCATCTTTGGAACAACAATTGATGATGCACTAGGTGATGAAGTTCGAATTACCGTTGTGGCAGCTGGATTTGAAGGCGGGGAACCTAAGCGCGTTTCAACTCCAACGATCAATGCAGCAACACTGGGCGGGGTAGCAGATCCGATTGCATCAAATGATCCAATCTCTGTTGCTTTAGATCTTGGCAATGACACACCAAAGCGTCGCGTGACCTTTGAGGAGCTCGTTGCAGAGGATGAAATCGACGTCCCTGACTTCATGAAGTAAGGCTTTGCCTCACTTATTTACTGATCGACGCAAAGGCTCCAGC
>JBIILL010000040.1:0-10048 GCA_044232665.1 Candidatus Planktophila sp.
AGGCGACGATGGCGTCCCTCAAGAATTCTTACTCTGTTATTTGCTGAGGTTGGAGAGAAGAATGCGAAACGAATTTCGAAACCTTCATCCTCCCAAGTCTCAGGTGTTACTGATTCAGTTAAAGATTCAAATCTGCGAGCGCCCTTATCGGTGATGGCATACACAATTCGAGAGCGACGAGAAGTCGCCTCCATAACAGTCTCTGCAATAAGACCCGCCTCCATCATTCGACGAAGCTGCGGATAAAGGACTGAAAATGACAAAGCGCGGAATGGACCGAATATGGTGCCGATGCGCTTTCGAAGTTCGTAGCCATGCAATGGGGCTTGTGAGAGCAGGCCGAGGAGGGCGAATTCAAGTGACTCTGAACGCGAGCGCATCTGATTCTCCTTCCCAAGTACTCCGTGGAATGTATCCATTCGATATATCGAGCCGTAATCTATTGGGATATACCTGCCCTGCGCAACCCAGACTCGCCGTTAAACTGCCCACATGATCATTCCCACACGGCTCGTCGAGTACATCGTCGCTGCCATGGTCATCATCTTGGCTCCTGGGCCCAGCGTGCTCTTTGTCATCGCTCGTGCCATCGCCTGGGGCCGTAAAACAGCGGTGTTTTCAGTCGCTGGAAATGTCACCGGTGCTTTTTCCTTGTCAGTCTTTGTGGCACTTGGCCTTGGTCCAATCTTGCAGCGTTCAGATCTTGCCTATATCGCGGTCCAATGGGGTGGTGGCCTGTATCTGATCTATCTTGGAATTGATGCCATAAGAAAACGCACGGTGCATGCAGCTGACATGACCAACCAAGGCGATGTTGCACCAAGTGCGCGTCGTTCGATGTGGGATGGCTACTGGGTTGGCGCGCTCAACCCTAAGGGTGTTGTTTTCTTTGCAGCCGTTCTGCCGCAGTTCATTGATCGTGAACGTGGCAGCGTTACTTCTCAATTGATTCTGCTGGGTGGCATCTTTGCGATCCTTGCATTCTTTTCAGATGGAACATGGGGACTTTTAGCTGGAACTGCGCGTGAGTGGCTTGCAACCGATTCCAAGCGTTTAGAACGTCTTCGCGCAACAGGGGGGGTAATCATGATCATTCTTGGAATATCTGTTTTGATCTCTGCAATTGTCAGTGCCTAAGTACACAATTAACTCATGATCAAACCAGCCAAGCCAGCCCGCGAAAACATCTCTCCTTCAGATCTAACTTTTGGACTTTCAACCTGCAAGCGTTGCCTCTGGATTAAGTACTGGTTCAAGGTGACGATGCCAGGGGCCTTCCCTCTTGTTGGAACTATGGCTGCTTTGCAAGAAGAACATTTTCAAGGCGCAGACATGCCCACCATTGATCCTTCACTTCGCGCCGGAAAAGTTACCAAGTGGGGCGAGTGGGTCAAGAGCAAGCCGCTAGTTGTTAATGGCGTGGAAACACGTTGGCGCATCTTAGGAAAGTATGACCTGGTTGCAACAAACGAGGATGGAACTATTGGCCTCATTGATTGCAAAGTCTCAGATAGTCAACGAGATAGTGGGCAGTTTTACTCACCTCAGCTAGAGGCATATGCATACAGCCTAGAAAATCCTGCTGCCGGTAAATCACAATCTGTCGCATCTATTGGCTTGTTGGTATGGAAACCAACGACTGCAATAGGAACAACTGCTGATGATTATGGCTTTGGAGTATTCCAAAAGTATGTTCCGGTTGAGCGCGATCAAGCAAACTTTTTAAAGGTTATCGGTGAGTTCATTGATGTATTGGAAGGTGAACTTCCGGACTCAGGTCCTGACTGCCAAACCTGTAACTATCTAGTTGCCCGTAACGCTTTGGATTAATCCTCTTCCTGGATTTCGCCTAGCTTTGCTTTTTTTGGTGCATAGATATCGATGTACTCCTGGCCAGACATGGCATGGATCGCATTCATAATCTGATCGGTTACATCTCGCAGATACTGCAAATCTGTTGAGTCACCATCAAAATACATCGGCTTACCAAAGCTCATCCCAACTCTTTTAACATTAGGAATCACTTTTCCTGTTGGTTGAATCTTGTCGGTATTGGACATCGCAACTGGAATAACGGGTGCGCCAGATTCAATTGCCAAGCGAGCAATACCTGTTCGACCCTTATAGAGGCGACCATCTGGTGATCGTGTTCCTTCGGGATAGATTCCGATGCAATCACCATCTGCCAAGACTTTAAGTCCAGTTATCAATGCAGCTTCACTACGGCGACCACCGGAACGATCTACCGGAACCTGACCAAGTGCGATGAATGTTAACTTTTTCAATAGACCCTTCGGCCCAGGTGAAGTGAAGTACTCACTCTTTGCTAGAAAGGTAACTTTGCGGGGCACAACAAGTGGCATGAAAATTGAATCGCTAAAGGACAAATGGTTGGAGGCGATGATTACCGGACCCTTTGCCGGCACATTGCGAAGTCCACGGACCTTGGGACGGAAAGCAAGCATCAAGAACGGGGTAAGGAATGCTCGTAAGGTTCCGTAAGGCAGGTTGTTCAGCACGGGATTAATTTACTGGTTATTGACGACTATGACACTATCTGAGGGTGAGCGAGCCAAAAAAAGACCCAGAGGATTTCGATGAAGAGGAACTTATTCGCTCTGAGTTTGATTCGATAGTTTCTGGCCTGTCCTTAGATGAATCGGCACCAACAACCTATCTGGATGATCTTGATCGAATTGATGAAGAAAAATTTGTTCAGCCCAATCCCCCACGACAAACACCTCTCGGTTTTATTGCCTCAGCAAAGCGTGCAATTAATCGTTGGTTAAACCGTGGTTATCACGAAGATGATGGAGCAGCGCTGTGAGTAATTTTAATTGGGGAATCTTGGGGCCTGGAGGAATTGCGAAAGCATTTGCAACGGATCTACACCTGCTAGATGGACATACTGTGGCTGCAGTTGGTTCACGAACACTTAAGAATGCACAGGAATTTGCAAATACTTTTGGTGGAACCGCATACGGAAGTTATGAAGAGCTAGTGGCAGATCCAACAGTTGATGCGATCTATGTGGCAACACCTCATCCTGCACATAAGGACAATGTCATTGCAGCCCTTAACGCAGGCAAGCCAGTTCTATGTGAAAAGCCATTTGCTGTTAGTGCCAATGAAGCTAAGGAAATGGTCACTGCTGCCCAGAAAAATAATGTGGCACTGATGGAAGCGATGTGGTCGCGATTCTTGCCTCACTACTCACAAGTGCGCGAGATTATTGCAAGTGGAGTCTTGGGAAAGATTCTTACAGTTCAAGCAGATCACGGGCAGCGGTTAGCTGATCAAAACATTCCACGGTTAATTGATCCTGCACTTGCAGGAGGCGCTTTACTAGATCTTGGAATCTATCCTGTCTCTTTTGCACATATGGTTTTAGGAAATCCCTCAAAAATTACTGCAAGTGGCGTTCTTACCGACAAAGGTGTTGATGCTCAAACATCAATGATTTTTGACTATCCCGATGGAGCACAAGCAGTTTTGAATACGACGATGATTGAGCAAACCCCATGCCGCGCCGTTGTAGCCGGTGTAAACGGGTGGTTAGAAATAGATCGAGTCTTCTATAGCCCAACAAGTATGCGGGTCACCTTATTTGATGGCTCTGTAACAGAGTATCCCTACGCCTATACCGGGCATGGATTGCGCGAACAAGCAGAAGCTTTTAAAAGGCTAGTTGTGTCAGGTAAGACGCAATCAGAGATTTTGAATTGGAAAGACACTGTCGACATCATGGAGAGTTTAGATACCGTGCGTGCGCAAATAGGGTTGCGCTATCCCTTTGAGAATTAAACTCTAGCTAAATCTGCAACACCAACAAGGCCTGCTTCATTACCTAGTTCAGCAGCAATCAAAGTTGGGTAAGGGTGCTTTCCTGCAAATGGCATTGTGCGCTCAAGTGCTTCACGGGTCGACTTCAATAAGATTTCGCCCGCATCAATTACTCCCCCACCGATCACAACACACTCCGGGTCTA
Organism: Candidatus Planktophila sp.; assembly: GCA_044232665.1. GTDB lineage: Bacteria > Actinomycetota > Actinomycetes > Nanopelagicales > Nanopelagicaceae > Planktophila. The sequence goes on from JBIILL010000040.1 coordinate 3,989, forward strand.
ACAACACCGATAAGGAAGCAATACCAGCGCCAAGCCATTGGCCTGTTGTGTTGAAAGCAGCAAGTGCAACGGGATCACCATCACGGGCAGCATCTGTTATTGCTTTTCCAGTTAACCCAGCGATTGTTCCATCGCCACGCGATAAAAGGTTGCGTGCAATTTCAGGGCTTGCGCTAATTGCTTCACGTGCATGGCGCAGTAGTGCATTTCCTGATGCGTATTGCTCAAAACATCCACGCGCACCGCATCCACACAGATGGCCGTCAGGAACAACACGTAAGTGACCAAACTCAGCAGCTATTCCAAATGCTCCTCGGTACAAATCACCGTTAACAACAATACCTCCGCCAATGCCAGTACCCACGGTCAGCATCATCATGTGATTGTGATTGCGACCAGCACCAAACTTTGCTTCACCCCACGCAGCAGCGTTTGCATCATTCTCAATAACTACGGGCAGTCCAATCAGTGCAGTCAGTTCTGTATCTAAATTGACGCCATTCCAGTCGGCAATATTTGGGGTTGCAAGCATCGTCTTTCGATCTGATGAAACAAATCCTGCTGCAGAAACTCCAATTGAAGTAATATCAAATTGAGCCATGAGTTCTAGCGCTGTGTCAGCAATTGTTTGAGTTAAAGCTTTACCACCTTGGCGCGGAGTGTCTTTGCGTGCAGTTGCAAGAATCTTTCCGTTTTCATCGACAACACCACCCAGGACCTTGGTTCCGCCTACATCGATACCAATTGCATACGACATACGAACTATCCCTCTAGATGAGTTTTGAGTTGTGACAACGCTGCATCAATCGTTGCCTTCTCTGCTTTCTGTCGCATCATTGCGGGAATTGGCATAGATAGTGAAACTTCTAATTCATATGTGACTTCAGTTGTGTCTTCATCAATGCTCTTGATTGAATAAATTCCATCCATGCCAGTTAGCAGGTCGGCATCATCTAACGTGAAGCTCAGCTTGCTCGGCGCACCGCTCCAGTCGTAATCCAATGTCGGACGATCTTTCATCATGCCGGCATCGATACTCATCTTTACCTTGGTGATTCGCCCCTGATCATCGCGGGCAATCGCTTCAGCTGATTTAATCTGGGCTGACCAATCGGGGTACTTGTCCAGGGCAAAAAGCGCCTCTTGAACTGCGGAAATTGGGGCATCGATAGTGATTGTGGATTTGCTGAATTCGGCCATGCCCCAAGGTTACCCTCTTTACCTTTCCACTTCGCTCACGCTAGCGTTGGCACATGAATCAAATCTCAATCCCTCCGCTAGTTCCTGCTGCTACAGCTGGAAATCTCACTAATCTGATTGCTGAACGTGCCTGGTTTGAACCAGAGCGCATCACCATGTCCCGCCCATTGGGCGAAGGATGGCAACCCGTAACCGCCCGCGAAGTTGATGAAGAGGTTCGCGCGACTGCCAAAGGATTAATAGCGGCTGGAATCCAAATTGGTGACCGCGTCGCAATCATGGCGCGCACACGGTATGAATGGACGATCTTAGATTTTGCTACTTGGTATGCCGGGGCCGTTGTCGTTCCAATCTATGACACTTCTTCTGCTGAACAAATTGATTGGATTCTCAACGACTCACATTCAGTTGCAATCATTGTTGAAACCCCAGCACTACGAGATCTAGTACAAACTGTGATTCCATCTCACACGCGTCAGGTGTGGACGATGACAGATGATGTGTTGTCAATCCTGCGTGAGGCCGGTAAAAATATTGGTGATGATGAAGTCGAGCGCCGCCGTAATGCCGTTACTCCCGCATCGCTTGCGACTTTGATCTACACATCAGGAACAACTGGAAAGCCAAAGGGTGTGCAGTTATCACATGCTAATTTCCTTTCAGAGACTGGAAACGTTGCACAAGGTGCAAGTGAACTATTTCTAAAGCCTGGAGGATCTACTCTTCTATTCCTACCAGTGGCTCACGTATTTGGCCGTATGGTTCAAATTGGAGCAATTGCATCAGGTCTTCACCTGGCACATTGCAGCGATCCCGTAACCCGCTTGCCAATGGATTTAGCCTCATTTAAGCCAACATTCGTTCTCGCAGTTCCTCGAATCTTTGAAAAGATTTATAACGGCGCAGAAGCTCGCGCAGAAGCTGCTGGTAAAGGAAAGATTTTCAAGAAGGCTGCAGATGTTGCAATCGCATACTCGGAAGCACTTGATAAGAAGGGCATGTCACCAGTTCTCAAGTTCAAGCATGCGATTTTTGACAAGCTTGTCTATAGCAAGATTCGCGCTGGAATGGGTGGAAATGTGGAGGCAGCGATTTCAGGTGGAGCACCTCTTGGTGTGCGCCTCGGGCACTTCTATCGTGGTGCTGGCGTAACAATTCTTGAAGGCTACGGTTTAACGGAAACAACTGCTGGTGCAACTCTGAACTTGTTTGGAGCACACCGTGTTGGTTCTGTTGGTAAGCCAGTACCAGGAACTTCAGTCAAAATTGCTGATGACGGAGAAGTTCTTCTCCGTGGTCCAATTGTCATGGATGGATACTGGCAAAACAATGCCGCTAACGCCGAAGTCTTTGATGGAGAACGTTGGTTTATGACTGGGGACCTTGGAAAACTAGATGATGAAGGCTTCCTATACATCGTTGGACGCAAGAAGGAAATAATTGTGACCGCTGGTGGAAAAAATGTTGCACCAGCAGTTCTAGAAGATCGCCTCCGTTCACATCCACTGGTTAGCCAGTGCATGGTCGTTGGCGATAACCAACCATTTATTGCGGCGCTTGTAACTATTGATCCAGATGCACTTAAGGCATGGGTTGCTAATAACAAGAAGGATGGGGCCTCTATTAACGACTTGATCAATGATCCTGATTTGATTGCCGTTGTTCAAACTGCTGTTGATGAAGCAAACAAGGCTGTTAGTAAGGCCGAATCAATTCGTAAGTTCACAATTCTTCCTGTTGACTTCACAATTGCAGGCGGACATCTGACAGCAAAACTATCTGTTAAGCGCCATGTAGTTGCAAAGGAGTTTGCGCAAGAAATCGATGCACTATTTGCTAAATGAACGATAGGCGGGTAATACTCGCTCAAGAACTTCATGATGGAATCGCCCAGGACCTTGTAGGCCTGGGCTTTTCCATTGATTCGCTGATCGCTTCAAGTCAGGATCTGGAGACAAAGGATTCACTCCGACAGCTTCGGTTTGCAATAACAGCGTTGATTGACAAGGTTAGATTAGAAATACATCAACTGCGAACAGCAACAGAGTTGATATCTGACACAACAGAAAATGATTTGAACTACGAACTACTTCGTATCCTCTCAGAAGTACTTCGAAATGTTTCAGAGCACGCACACGCTTCCCACCTGTCTATCCAGATTACAGATGACGGAATAGGAGGCGCACACAGCAAAGAGGGCAGTTTTGGCATCGTTGGAATACAAGAGCGAATCACCAGGCTTGGTGGGGATATCGCTATTGACTCGAGCGAACATGGGACAAAGATAAGTATTGAGCTGCCTCTGGAAAGGTGATGATGAAGGTCTTAATTGTTGATGATCATGCTGTCGTGCGGCATGGCTTGAAATCGGCAATCCAGTCCCATGGTTATGCAGTGGTCGCAGAAGCTGGATCAATCAATGAAGCACAAGCATTCATGGCGCAAACAAATCCAGATGCCTTAATTGTTGATATCAATCTGCCAGATGGATCGGGATTTGATTTAGTGGCTTGGTCCAAAAAAGTCTCACCTACAACTGCGATTGTTGTACTAACACTAAATGATGGTGAAGATTATGTTCGGGCCGCAAAGAATGCTGGAGCCAATGCATTCATTGTTAAGAGCGCTCCCCTATCCGATCTGATTGCCGCCCTTGATTTTGCAATTTCTAGCCCAACCTCTTTTAGCAGCAAACACATTTGTATTTCTGGAATCGATTCTGGGCTTAGCGCGCGAGAAATTGATGTTCTGCACTCAATTAATCATGGCTTGAGTAACACTGCAATTGCTGCAAATCTCTACATCTCAGTCTCAACCGTTAAGACCCATGTCTCGTCAATTCTTCGAAAACTTGATGCTGATAATCGCGTGCAGGCCTTAGCTATCGCCCGTGAACGTGGATTACTTGTTTAGCAAATCCTCAAAATCTTTAGACCAAATTTCCCAACGCCAATTATCAATAATCCATTGTCGCCCAGCGATGCCCATCTTTTGTGAAGATTCAACATTGGTTAGTAGCTCAATTGCAGCTGTTGCAATCTGTTTATGATCTGTTCCATCAACAACCAAGCCTGTCTTGTTCTGCACAACTGCGTCCGGTGCTCCACCAGAATTTCCAGCCAGTACTGGCAACCCACAGGCACTGGCTTCAAGATAGACGATGCCGAGACCTTCAACTTCAAGACCCATTAATCGTGAGCGACAAGGCATGGCAAAGATATCTCCAGCACATATATACATCGGAAGATCGTTGTATTGGATTCTGCCAATGAAAGTAACAGAGGCCTCAAGTCTGTGTTGATTGACTAAATTTTGAAGGTGCTCTCTATAAGGGCCTTCTCCAACTAGCAATAGATGTGCTGATGGAACGCTCTTTAGGATCTCGGGCATTGCCTGAATTAAATAATCCTGTCCCTTACGATGCACTAATCGTCCGACTGACACAATTACCTTCTTCTCTGCTATTCCCAGTGATTCACGCAAAACTGATGCGTCAGTCGGAATGAAATGATTAATATCAATTCCAGGAGCAATTTTCACCATTGCGCGCTGAGCTTTGGTAGTTAGCCCCTTTGAAACAGCGTTACGAGTGAACTCTCCTAAATATGTGAGCACATCTACAGTTGAACCAATTCGGCGTAGCAAAAGATTGAATGGAAAGAGTTTCGCCCACCACACTTCATGGCCATGAGTTAAGGCAACTGTTCGTTTAACCCCAGCACGCTTCATGCCAGCAGATAGCAGTCCAAGTGGAGCTGCTGCTCCAAAAGCTGCTGTTGTTATGCGTTCATTGCTAATAATCTTTTTTAATTGAAACAGAACTCTTGGAGTTGGCAAAAGGATTTTTGAACGATCCCTGATAACGCGGACTCCGTAATTACTTAGCCAATCTGCATCGTATTGTTCTGAATTTGGTTGGGAGGATGTGTAAACAACTGTTTGACCAAATGGGCGACGCTCAATCAATCCAATAATAAATGTTTCTATGCCGCCGGCACGAGGACCAAAGTCATTGGTGACAAATAATACTGGATTAGAAACGGCGAGCTCCAACCAATGGCTTTCTACCAAGTGAGCCACTTCCTGTAACTTTCACACGTGAACCTGAACGCGGTGCATGCACCATCTTTCCGCCGCCTAGATAAATTCCAACGTGTGAAACAGGACGACCGTAGAACAAAAGATCACCAGGCTTTAGCGAACTCAATGAAACTTTCTTACCCATCCGAGATTGAGCAGCAGATGAGTGAGGTAGTGACACACCTGCGGCTTGATAGGCACGCATTGTTAAACCCGAACAATCCCATGTCACCATCCCTGCTGCGCCGAAGACGTAGCGATCTCCAATTTGCTTAAGTGCATACTTAAGAGCAACGCCTGCTCGTCCTGAAACTCCATCTGCACTCTTTGCCGCAGCCAAAGAAGATTGTTGATCTGCATTTTCTTCATCGTCAGCCAACTTTGCTAAGCGCTCTCGCTCAGCTTTTGATAATTTTGAGAGTAGTTTTTCTGCTTCAATCAATTTACTTTGCGCAATTGCAGATTGGGCGGCCAACTTCTTCTGGGCTGCTGCAACAAGTGCGATCTTGTCGTTGACCGTAAGGGTTGTCGCATTTAGTCGCTGTTGAGCTGCTTCAAACTTTCGTAGTTGTGCAGACTTTCGTCGGGTGATCGCATCTAACGAACCTGCAGATGAAAGATATAAAGTCGGATCACTTGAAAAAAGCAGTTCGAAGCTTTGACCAAATCCGCCAGATTTGTACTGCTCGATCGCAATCGTCCCTAAAGATCGTTGCAGGGTTGAAACGGTTTGGCCTTGAATTTCAGCTTTAGCCTTAATTCCATTCAGGGTCTTTGTTA
>JBIILL010000119.1:0-3295 GCA_044232665.1 Candidatus Planktophila sp.
TATGGGAGGTTTAACGCGTGAGCATCGCAGAACTTCCTAATAGCCGCCCTCGTGATCCCAACATCAACTCTGTTGGCGCCGAGTTTGAGCGCACACCACCACAAGATTTAATTGCAGAGCAATCTGTCCTTGGTGGAATGTTGTTATCTAAGGATGCAATCGCAGATGTTATTGAAATTATTCGTGATCGCGATTTCTATCGCCCAGCACATGAATTAATTTACGACGCAATTATTGATTTGTATGGCCGCGGTGAACCAGCAGATGCTGTAACAGTATCTGCAGAGCTTTCAAAGCGTGGAGATATTTCTCGCGCAGGTGGCGCGCCATATCTACACACTCTTATCTCATCTGTTCCAACAGCTGCTAACGCTGGTTACTACGCAAAGATTGTTCGCGAACATGCAATCATGCGCCGTTTAGTTGAGGCTGGTACAAAGATTGTTCAATACGGTTACACAACTGAAGGTGAAGTCGATGACATGGTCGACCTCGCACAAGCTGAGGTCTATGCAGTAACAGAGCGACGTTCATCAGAGGATTACGTTCAACTCTCAACACTACTTCCACAAGCACTTGATGAGATCGAAGCGATTTCTAAAGGTATTGGTGTTGAAGGTGTTAAGACCGGATTTAAAGATCTTGATGCGCTAACACACGGTTTCCATCCAGGTAACATGATTATTCTTGCTGCCCGTCCTGCAATGGGTAAGTCAACACTTGGTCTTGATATTGCTCGGCATGCATCAATTCATGATGGCTTAACATCTGTGATCTTCTCTCTTGAAATGTCAAAGAGTGAAATCACAATGCGTATGTTGTCGGCCGAAGCACGTGTTGGTCTTAACAACATTCGCTCTGGTTCGCTCTCTGATGATGAATGGTCTCGTCTTGCTCGTCGTATGGGTGAAATTTCAGAGGCACCACTATTTATTGATGATTCACCCAACCTTTCAATGATGGAGATCCGGGCAAAGGCCCGCCGCCTAAAGCAGCGTAATGATCTCAAACTCATTGTTATTGACTACTTACAGCTGATGTCATCCGGTAAAAAGGTTGAAAACCGCCAGCAGGAAGTATCTGAGTTCTCTCGTCAATTGAAGTTGATGGCTAAAGAGTTAAACATTCCGGTTATTGCAATCTCACAGCTAAACCGTGGACCTGAACAGCGCACAGATAAGAGACCAATGCTTTCTGATCTTCGTGAATCTGGTTCTATTGAACAAGATGCTGACGTTGTCATCATGTTGCACCGTGATGATATGTATGACTCACAGAACCGAACAGGTGAAGCAGATTTAATTGTTGCAAAGCACCGTAACGGACCAACTAGAACAATTACAGTCTCTGCTCAACTTCACTATGCACGCTTCTATGACATGCCACAAAACCCTGGTAGCGGAACTGACTGGACGCAACAACGTGAAGCAACTGCAACTCCACCAGAAGATAACTTCGGTTCTTAAGTAGTTTTACTGCGCGCTTGATCTGCCATATAGATACCGGCGATCACAACAACACCACCAACAAGTTGGATCACAGTCCATGATTCAGCAAACCAAATCCAAGCAACTATTCCGGCAAAGATTGGCTCTAATAAACCAAATGCGCTCGTTGTTGATGCTTTCAGATTCTTAAGCCCAGCCATCACACACAAATATGGCAGGATCGTTCCGATTAAGACGACATAGAGAATTAGCACCCAACCCGAAGTGCTGTTTCCTTCTAGTGCGCCTTCTAACGGAATTGCAGTTGTGAAAACTTCAAAGGGAAATTGCCAGATCGGCAAGACCAAACACCAAGCAAAGCCAGCAAAGAAGAATCCCCACATCGTGATTGATTGACTGTCGCGGCGTTCAGAGAGTGCTTCTCCACCAAGAAAATAGTAAGCAAGTGCAAATGAAGCACCAAAGCCCGCGATCACACCGATGCCATCGAGAGTTAACCCATCCCAAATTTGTGCAACAAGTGCCAAACCAGATAGTGCTAGAAGTAGCGCCACCCACATTTGATTAGGCACATGTTTGCGCTTAACAACCCGTAGATACACAACAATCCAGACGGGGGCGGTGAATTCGATAAGCAGGGCAATGCTTACATGCATCCTTGAAATAGCTAAAAAGTAGAGCGCTTGGACCGTTGCAATGCCAAGCACACCGTATAAAACCAAGGGCAAAATGTCAGAGCGCTTAATGCGAAGCGTCATAGGGGCTTTGCGCCAGATATAGAGCGCCAGGATGGCGCACGCACTAATTGCACGCACCTGTGCCAAGCGCCAAGCGGTGATGTGACCATCTAGTAGCAGTTTTGCTGCAATGCCATTGCTAGCAAACATCAGCGCGGAAAGGATCAGCAGTAATTCACTGCGTCTGGCTTTAAGCATTTAGCAAGAGTATCTGATTAAGAGGCGTTTTCTGCTAGAAAGCTGATTCAGATAGCTCCATGATTGATCCATCAGTTGCTTCAACGATCTTACGATCTGCGGAGATGTGTGGCAGATTGTTATGAACGAAGAATTTAGCTGCTGCAATTTTGCCGGTGTAGAAATCTGTGTCCTTGCCAGCGTTAGGTAGCTTTTCAGCTGCGATATCTGCTTGGCGAAGTAACAACCATGAGGTGATGATGTCACCAACAGCCATTAAGCAGCGTGATGTGTTAAGACCAACCTTATAAATCTTCACCGCATCTGTTTGTGAATCCATTGCATGTCCAACTAAAACAGCAACAATTCCATTGAGATCACCCAACGCCTTAACAAGTGCTTGCTTCTCAGCAGCATGTACTCCACCGGTTTCGGCAAAGGCTTGAATTTCTTTGCCTAGTAAGCCAAGTGCGCGTCCACCATCTTTAACAATTTTGCGGAAAAAGAAATCCAGACCCTGAATTGCAGTTGTGCCTTCATACAAGGTGTCAATCTTTGCATCGCGCACATACTGCTCAATTGGCCAGTCACGCGTGAAGCCAGCGCCACCAAATGTTTGTAGTGATTCAGTACCAAGAAGTGTCCAAGATTTTTCTGATCCGTAACCCTTAACAACTGGAAGCAACAAGTCATTGAGTGCAATCATGTCTGCAGCGCGATCCTTATCGCCGGAGACCTCTGCAAGTTCGATCTCATCTTGGATAGAGGCGGTATAGAGCACGAGTGCGCGCATACCTTCGCTATAGGACTTTTGAACCATCAGCGAGCGGCGCACATCGGGGTGCTTAATGATTGTGACGCGAGGTGAAGCCTTGTCATTCATTACCTTCATGTCACCGCCCTGCACGCGCTCCTTGGCATATGACAACGCCT
>JBIILL010000120.1:0-3272 GCA_044232665.1 Candidatus Planktophila sp.
TGTTTACATAGAGATGCTCCGCACGATCTTTTGCTTCAGCACGGCTCAAATTTAGACCTGGCACTTGTTGCTCCTTCGGTGTTTTGTAGGTTCCAATCCAACCATGACAGAGTTACCCCATGGAACGCCCATCGGTACGCAGCTATCGCATCCGTGGATCCCGCATAACCGATGCCCAAAGAGAAGCAAAGACTGCCCTGCAGGCAGTGCATGGAATTGAATTCAAGCAAGAATTAATTGACCTGAAGGCGATCTTTCCAAATAGTGAAAAAGTAATCATGGAGATCGGCTTTGGAATGGGTGAGGCCACAGCCATTATCGCCAAGAATCACCCCAACAACGGCTATATCGCAGTTGATGTTCATCCACCAGGAATTGGCAAGTTGTTAGCTCGTATAGTTGAAAATGAACTAACTAACTTAAAAATTATTGAAGATGATGTGCATGTGGTGTTGCAGCATATGATTGTTGATGAATCATTAGATGGCATTCATCTTTACTTTCCAGATCCTTGGCCAAAGAAAAAGCACAACAAGCGCCGAATTGTTAACGAAGGCTTTTTACAGCTGATTCATCCCAAGCTCAAAACCGGCGGCTTCATACATATTGCAACTGATTGGGTGCCTTATGCGATGAGCATTAAGGAAGTCTTTGCAGCCTCACCATTATTTGTTGGGGGAGTAATCAATAAACCAGAGTGGCGTCCTGTTACCCGCTTTGAAGGACAAGGCATTGATAAAGATCATGCCGTCAACGACATGTTATATACAAAGGTTTAAAGCGAACCTTCATATTTAGCAATTTTGTTAATTCTGCGCACATGACGCTCATCATTTGAAAACGGGGTTTCAATAAAGGCATCAATAATGGCTTTGCACTCATCAATTGAATGCATCCGACCACCAATACCAACAACATTTGCGTTGTTGTGATCTCGGCCTAACTTGGCTGTTTCCACGCTCCACGCCAAAACAGCGCGCACGCCTTTAACTTTGTTTGCAGCAATCTGTTCACCATTGCCAGAACCACCTAGAACAATTCCGAGTGAAGAAGGATCGGCAACAGTTGCAACTGCAGCTGGAATACAAAAATCTGGGTAATCATCAACAGCGTCATACTCGTGTGGTCCATGGTCTTTTACATCATGACCTTTGCCCTGTAAGTACTCAACAAGTGCGGCCTTTAACTCAAGTCCAGCATGATCGCTACCGATATGAATACGCATGAGTGCATCTTGCCATGAGCAATGAAAAACCCGCCAAGTGATTGCTCACGTGGCGGGTTTTCCTAACCCCTTAGGAGGAAGTTGAGTTACTTATGGACGTGGAGCTTTAGGAGGCTTTGGACCCTTAGGTGGCTTTGGACCCTTATGACCCATTCCCTTACCGCCAACAGCATTGACTCGCTCTGTTACATGAGCGGTCAAGTTTGTCTTCTTCGCTGTTGCCTGAGCTGGCGTCATTGTGCCTGCCGCAACTCGTTCATCAATGTTCTTTGCTCTGAAAGCAACTAGAGCTGCGATCAAAGCATCTTTCTTCGCACCTGCAATTGTTGCAAGTGATTCACCAGCTGCAAGACTTGACTTGATTGTTGCTGCATCCACACCAATAGTTGCTACAACTAGTGCTTCTTTAGCTGCATGTTGTGAATCGTGAGCGGCTTTATGAGCTGCACGCTTTGCATCATGTGATGCTGACTTTGCAACACCCTTATTATCTGCTGAAGCAACTCCAATAGAACCAAGTGATAGCGCTGCAACAGTTAGTGCAACAGCTGCCATTCTCTTCTTTGATGACATATTCATGTCCTCTCGTTAAACGTTCTTGTCATTGACCCCTCGTCAACCACTACCTGTAACTAACAGGTTCATACTGAGGAAGATAGCAAGCAATCCTTAAAACGCGCTTAGAGAAATAGGGCGGACACGTAGGGGATCCGTGCCATCTATGCGTACTTGCCCGCGGGAATCCCTTATTCGCCCATCTTTTTCACAGGTTCAGACTTGTTTTCCCCAATAGAAAAAGGTGTCCCATGAAAGGCAGCAAATCCCTCATAGCAATAACTATCGCAACAACTCTTGCGATAACTCCGTCAGCTATTGCTGCACCGAAAACAACAGTAAAGGCAGCTGGCCGCGTAGTCACAACTGTTGTTAACACGATTTTAAGTGGTTCTGCAATACCAACGAAAGCAGTAGGTATTGATGGCGATTTCTATATTGATACCAAGAACGCAATTCTGTATGGACCTAAGAAAAAAGGTGTGTGGAAGATTGCAACCTCTTTGAAACAAGCAGAAATAAAATCTGTAACAACAGTTGTTGGTGAACAAGGTGGAATAGGTGCAACAGGTGCAACTGGTCCACAAGGAGATAAGGGTGATAAAGGTGCGACAGGCAATAACGGTGTAGCTGGTGCTGTCGGATTATCAGGTGCAACAGGAGCAAAAGGAAACGATGGCGCAACAGGTGCAAGTGGATTTAGTGGAGCTACTGGATCAATTGGAGCAACAGGTGCTGTTGGCGCAACTGGTGCGAAGGGTGATACTGGTTTAACAGGTGCTACTGGAGCTGCAGGAGCAAAGGGTGACACGGGTTTAACAGGTTTAACTGGTTTAAAAGGTGATACTGGAACAGCAGGAGCGGTAGGAGCTACAGGTGCCGCAGGTGCGAAAGGTGATACTGGAACTGCGGGTGCGGATGGAGTTTCAAATTCATACTATGTAAATACTGGAACCTGGATATTAACTTCCGGCGTAAGCATGGGAGCTTCGGATTCAGATCCATTTGGAAGCTTGCCTGCAGGTACGTACACATTTCAAATATTAGTTGATGGCACATTTTCATCTGTTTTTACAAGTGCCGCTGCATTTGGAATGCAACTTCTTGCGAGCAACGGAACTCCCGACTATCGAGTATTCGCGAGCGATACAACTGCGTATATAAACGGAGCAGGGAGTCGACACATCCAATTTTTAATTATTGGAACATTAGTGTGCACAGGAACTTCAACCTTGAGACTTCATGCTGTTGACCAGAATGGATCAACGGGTTCGACTTTGTTGAACTTCAGTGGCCGAGCCCTCATCAACAAGGTCGGATCTATCGGATAAACAAACTGGAGCGGGTGACCGGGATCGAACCGGCATGGCCAGCTTGGAAGGCTGGGGCTCTACCATTGAGCTACACCCGCAGGTGCTTAGGGGCTAAAGGTACTGGGTCGGTAATCAGAGTACGAAATCTGGTTTAGACTCCTGCTTTGCGCCTCGGGGCG
>JBIILL010000041.1:0-9895 GCA_044232665.1 Candidatus Planktophila sp.
ACGCTCGGAATGGTGCGCGCGAAGGGATTCGAACCCCTAACCTTCTGATCCGTAGTCAGATGCTCTATCCGTTGAGCTACGCACGCTTATTTATTTGTGAAACGCAATAGTACCTGCTTTTTATGCAGCACCCAAATGCCCTAAAACCCTTATAAATCAAGCACAAAGGGCGCCCGAATCAACGGACGCCCTTTGTGTGATTACTTAACTATTAGCCAACTTTCTTGATTCGGCCATCTGCTGCAGGAACTTGCGTTACCTTTTTAGCAGCTAGGTCAGCCTTTAGTGCATCTACAAATACATCTAGTAGTGCGCCTTGAACCTTGGCACTGGCAGGTGTGAATACGTTGAGATATCCATCGCCACCATAGATTACGAAGTCAAGAGTTGTAAGTGTGTACTCCTTTGAGTCCTTAGCAATTGCAGTTCCGTCTAGTTTTGTAACTTCGACGATACGTGAACCAATTGCCTTTGATGCATCAAATGAGAATTTGAATCCAGAAATCTGTGGGAAGCGACCATCACCAGGATAGTTACCACCAACACCATTTTCTAGAGCCTTCCAAAGGTTTGCACCTGTGACAACTGTTGTTGCGATCTGGTTACCAAATGGGAACACAGTGAACGCGTCACCGAGAGTCACATCTAGTGGACCAGTACCTGTGCGAACAAGTCCTGTTGCTGCAGGGATATATGTCTTTGCAGGGAATGTGTCACGGATACCGCCACCATTCTGGATTGCAAAGTCTGTCTTGTACTTAGCGCGCATCAAGTCTGCGATGTAGTTACCCATTGGTGTTTCACCTGAACGCTCTACAGCTGGTGATCCTCCACGTGGGAATACTCCTGAAACTTGACCGATCTTTACATCAAGCTTTGCAGATAGTTGATCCTTGTACTTCTTAACCATTGCAGCAGCTGCTACATCTTGTGTTGTGACAGTTGAAACAACACCTGTGTTAATTGTTGGAGCTGCAGCCTTTAGAACGTGCTGGATTGACTGACCAATAACTTTTCCACCGCGCATACAAATCTGTGTACGTGTGTACTCAACACCGGCGTTACGAGTTTGTCCTAGAACAGTTGGTGCAACGCGTGTGTTGCCTGGGATTACTGATGCAAATGTCTGGTGGCTGTGACCGCCATAGATTGCTGCAGCACCCTTGATTTGTGAAGCAAGTGAGTTAAACAGACCCTTTGCAACGCCATCTGCGTTCTCCAACCATCCCTGGTGGATCACTGCGATAACAACATCTGCGCCTGCTGCCTTAGCCTCTGCAATTGCAGCGTTAATGCCAGCAACACCTGGATTGATTGTGATGGTCTTCTTTGCCCCTGATGCATCCTTGTAATCAAGGTTTCCAGGGAAGACCTGTTCAATTGTCTCTGGTGTGTTTGAGCCAACTACGCCGATCTTTACGCCGCCGCGCTCAACGATTGTGTAGTTCTTAGCCTGCTTGGTTCCTGACTTAAGAACATCAAGTGCTCCCTCGTTGTAGTTAGAAACTACCCACTGGAAGTCTGATGCGCCAATCATCTTGTTGAGGTGATCAATATTGCGATCGTGTTCATGGTTACCAAATACTGAAACATCGAGCTTTGCTGCATTTAGTGTTTCAATTGTTGGTAGCTCTTCAAACTCTGTTGAGATTGGAGGAGCGGCACCAATGTTGTCACCAGATGAAACTGCGATCGTTGCTGCGTTCGCTGCGCGATCTGCTGCCCAGTTGCTCGTAAGAAGCGCGGCACCGAAAGAGCCACCCACTTCAATAGCACCGTGGAGGTCGCTTAGCTGAAGAACTTGAACAGCCTTGTTATTTGAATTAGCAACAGTTGCTAGTTGGGCTGCTGTGTAGCTCTTATTAGATGTTGCTGGCTTTGAGAAACCGTATGCATTAACAGCTTGCACAACCGGAGTTCCTGCAGGTTGACCAACTACAACTGGCATTGTTACAAGAGAATTATTTCTGATTGGAACAAAGATTGGGCATGAGCCCGCGCCTGCTGAGACGACGTGGCCGATAACTCCTGGTGCAACATCTGCGCCAGGTGTCCATTTAACAACTACACCTTTAGCGCCAAGGTAAGAGGTGACATTTGTTGGAGCGTTCGGCAATGAATATGTATTCGCCTGCGCTGATGGAACTAGTAGTGAAACTAGTAGTGATGTAGCAAGGGCGAGTGAGCCCAGGCTAAAGACTTTGCGTGATGAGAGGGTTTTATTCATATGTGTATCTAATCAGAGCGCGTTTTCAATCGCACATTTACTTGGTTACGACATGGTTGCGAGAGGGTGAAAACTTACAGTCCCGCGTGCTTTAACAACTCTTTGCGCTCCACACTCTTAACCCGAGGTTTACCCTTTGCTTCACCGGCTGCAACCTCTGCTTCATTGATCTTTTGCCAATGATCTTGAGAAACAACAACCTGGTGGGTTAGTAGCTCTGAGATATCGCCAGCGTTCTTTGGACTTTTTAGATCAGAGACCAAAAGCTCTATAACCGCTGCCGCATCTGATTTATTAGTACCAATCACACCTGACGGGCCTCGCTTTGCCCAACCAACAACATACAAGTTGTCTTTTACGCGGCCATCGTTATTAACAACCTTGCCGTTTTCATACGGAACACCTTCCATGCCAAGGGCTTGGTAGCCAATAGCTGTAATAACAAGGCCGCACTTAATAGTCACATCACCGTTAGGCGTTGAATACACAATCCCCTCAACGCGATCTGTTCCCAGAATCTCTTTCGGTGTGTGTTGAAATAGAAATTGCATTGTGCGTTCATGCTCAGATTTTGGGTTTTCAGCAATCAACAACATCGCATCCAAATTGCTCTTCACATCTTTTTCAGGAGCATCTCCTGCACGAACAACTGCTGCTTCGATATCAGCCTTGTTCATAATGACATTGGTGTGCTCCAACTTTGGTAGATCTCGTAATTCAGGTGATGTGAAAGCTGCATGCTCTGGTCCGCGGCGTGCACTGATATAGACCTTGCGGATGTTGCTCTGCTTAAAGGCATCAATCGCATGATCTGCTGTGTCTGTTGGATCTAACTCACTTGGCTCTAGCGCCAGCATGCGTGCAACATCCATTGCAACATTGCCAGCACCAATAACTACGGCTGTGTCAGCATCTAGTGGTGTATCAACACCAACAAAATCTGGGTGTGCGTTATACCAAGGTACAAAGCTTGCTGCAGATAGAGATCCACGTAGGTTTTCACCTGGGATACCAAGGGTCTTACCGTGTGAAGATCCCGTAGCAATAATGACTGCGTCATACTTTTCTTGTAGCTGGGCAACAGAGATATCGCTTCCGATTTCTACATTTGCAAATAATCTAAAGGTTTCTTGTGCTGCGATCTTTTCAAAGACCTTTGAAACAGTCTTGATCTTTGGGTGATCTGGTGCCACACCGCTTCTAACCAAGCCCCATGGGGTTGGTAGGCGCTCAATCATGTCGATTTCAAATACGCGATCATCATTGCCTAGGTTTTGGAGAGCTTGCGCAGCAAAATAACCTGCAGGTCCTGCGCCAACAATTGCTATTTTAAATGTAGGCAACAGATCTCCTTGATTGGTATTACTTGCGGAGACGAGGAGATTTGAACTCCTGAAGGCTTTTACACCTTACCTCGTTAGCAGTGAGGCGCACTCGACCGGGCTATGCGACGTCTCCTTGTACGGGTGAAGTTTACCGCAACCAATTGGCTCCGCTACTCCCGCCTTGTAGGCTAGATATATGGAAAATTCAGACAAGGCGTTAGATAGAGGCGCAAAGCGTGTTTACGATGTTGCGCCATCCGAAGCGTTTGCAGAGTTCATGTCTACAGGCTGGGCACCAACACCTTTAACTGGAATTCATCAAGATGAAGTAATCGCGCACTGCGTTGAGCGCCGTGAGAAGTTATCTGCCGCCTTTACTGGATTGCGTTTAGTTCTTCCAAGCGGTGCTGCAAAGCAGCGCAGCAATGACACAGATTATTTATATCGCCCACATACTGCTTTTGCTTACTACACCGGTGTGCAAGGCGTGGAGGCTAATCCTGATTCAGCGTTAGTAATGGAGCCGAGTGGGTCTGGCCACACACCTATTCTTTTTATCAATCCCCGATCAACTCGCGACACAGCTGCTTTCTATACAGATGCAAAAAATGGTGAGCTCTGGGTTGGCCGTCGCTTCACCGCGGACGAAGCATCAGAGCGTTATGGAATTGAAGTTCGCGAAATTGCAGAGTTAGAAAAGTTCCTCAAGGGAAAGAAATCTGCTGCCCTTCATGGTTTTGATGAAGTAGTTGATTCAACTGTTAAAGAGCATCCACGTGATGCTGAATTACTTGAGTTTGTTTCAGTTGCTCGTTTAATTAAAGATGATTACGAAGTTGCTGAGATGCAAAAGGCTGTTGATGCTACTCATCGTGGATTTAACGATGTTATTCGCGCACTTCCTGCAGCTTTGACAACTCCTCGCGGAGAACGAGTTGTGGAAGCTGCATTCTTTGGTCGTGCTCGTATTGAAGGAAACGATCTTGGCTACAACACCATCGCAGCATCTGGTTCACACGCATGCGTGTTGCACTGGAACCGCAATGACGGTGCTGTAAAAAATGGAGATCTTTTGCTGCTTGATGCTGGCGTTGAAGTTGATTCGTACTACACAGCAGATATCACCAGAACATTGCCTATCAATGGCAAATTCACACCAGCCCAACGCGCTCTATACATGCTTGTCTATGAGTCACAAAAGGCAGGTATTGCAGCGATTAAACCAGGTGAAAAGTTCTTGGCAATTAACAAAGCTAGTCACACAGTTTTGGCACAAGGATTAATTGATATGGGAATCATCAAGATGACTTTGGATGAGGTTATGGATCCAGCAGTTGGATTTCATAAGCGTTGGACCTTGCACGGTGTTAGCCACATGCTCGGTATGGATGTTCATGATTGCGCTCACGCGCGTGCTGAGCAGTATCGAGATGGAATATTAGAAGTTGGAATGTGTCTAACAGTTGAACCAGGTCTTTATATCCAACCTGATGATGAGCTATTTCCTGCTGAATACCGCGGAATTGGTATCCGTATTGAAGATGATGTGGTTGTTACGGAAGATGGTTGTATTAACTTAAGCGAGCACATTCCTCATCACCCAGATGAGATTGAAGCCTGGATGGCTTCTCTACGCTAAATTAATTCCAATCCACGCAGCTAGCAAACCAAAACCTAAGGACATAACTAGGTTTGCCGCTGCTTCTCTATATCTCTTTAACTCATAAGCAAGATAGATATCTAACATAAATGTTGACCAGGTTGTGAAAGCTCCTGCAAAACCAATTGCAAACAGATCATGTACCTGTTCGGATTTTCCATAAGTTAGTCCCAGAAAGAATGAACCAAGGATGTTTACGGTAAAGATTCCATATGGTTTAGTTGTGAACTTCCGGATGTATTGATCCACCGCAAAACGCAGCGGTGCTCCTATGGCCGCTCCTAGAACTACTAGTAGTACATTCATGAGCGCACCGGAACTACTTTCCTAGCCAAAGGCAAGAGCACAACAACAATTACTAATGAAAAGACTAGGTTTTGAAGCAAAAAGATTGTTCCACCATCACGAGGCTCTAGTGATTGTGCGGTAACAGCTGAAAATGTAGTTAATCCTGCGCAGAAGCCTGGCATCAAAAGTAGGCGTAATTCAGTGATTCCGCGGCGTTCCATGACAACTAAAAGAATGGCAGCGAGTGCAACACCGATCAGATTTGCAGCTAGTGTGCCAGCACGATCATTAGGAAATACCTCCCCTAATCCAAAGCGTGACAAAGTCCCAGCGATGCCGCCAACTGAAACCAACACTAAGGATTTCAGAGTGGGAGTGCTTTCTTGCCAACAGTTGAAACTAATCTAGTGATCACACTGATTATTACTGCGGCAAAGATTGCAGCCCAGAAGTTTTCAACCTCCAGTTTGTCGCTCCAACGTGAAACCAACATGAGCATCGATGCATTAACAACTACAAGAAATAGACCAAGGGTCAAAATAACTGCAGGAAGTGTGAGAAGTTTTAGCAAAGAACCTAGCGTTGCATTCAGCAAACCAAATAGCAGCGCGACCCATAGATAGGTTGTTAACCCACCTTCAACATTGATTCCAGGAATTAACGTCGTGGCAACCCAAAAGGAAAGTGCCAATGCGGCCCAACGGACCAATAACTTCATAAAGAAATTATAAGCCCTCGCGCTTGCGGATCTTTGTACCTAACCAGCGAACTGGATCGTACTTAATATCTGCAACGCGCTCCTTCATAGGAATAATCGCATTATCTGTGATCTTGATGTGCTCTGGGCACACTTCAGTACAGCACTTGGTGATGTTACACATTCCAAGACCGTGCTCTTCTTGCGCAGTCTTCTTACGATTCTTCAACATATCAAGTGGGTGCATATCTAGCTCTGCGATACGAATAAAGAAGCGGGGACCAGCAAATGACTTCTTGTTTTCTTCGTGATCACGCACAACGTGGCACACATCTTGGCAAAGGAAACATTCGATGCACTTACGGAACTCTTGTGAGCGCTCAACATCGATCTGCTGCATGCGAGCTTCACCTGGAGCTAAATCCTTTGGGCGCTCATAAGCAGGGATTTCCATTGCTTTTTTGTAGTTAAAGGAAACATCTGTAACAAGGTCTTTAATGATTGGGAAGGCACGAAGTGGTGTGACAGTGATTGTTTCTTCTTCACCAAATGATGCAACCTGTGTCATACAGGCAAGACGAGGCTTACCGTTGATCTCCATTGAACAAGATCCACACTTACCAGCCTTACAGTTCCAGCGAACAGCTAGATCGCCCATCTGTGTTGCTTGCACACGGTGGATTACATCTAGGACCACTTCACCTTCGTTGGCCTCTACAACAACATCTTTAAGACCACCATCAGTTGAATCTCCACGCCAAATGCGAAGTTTAATATTGCGCACCATTAGTTGGAACCGCCTTTCGCAATTTCTTCCGGTGTCATGTATTTCTCCAGCTCATGAATATCAAAGAGGTCAAAGAGTTCTTTAGGAATCGTTGGCAATACCTGTTCACGAATGTTTACCTGAGTGCCATCAAATGAGGAAATGTTATTGATCTGACGCCATTTTTCATTCATAACAGGGAAGTCATCACGAGTGTGACCACCACGAGATTCTTCACGATTGATTGCAGACTTTGCAGTTGATTCAGCAACCAACAACATGTTGTCTAAGTCAAAGGCAAGGTGGAAGCCAGGATTGAACTTTCGTCCACCGCTTACAGAAACATTTGCACTGCGCTTTCTGATTTCTGCAATCTTTGTGATTGCATCCTTTAGTTCCGCACCCGTGCGAATGATTCCAACAAGGTTGTGTGTGATTTCTTGTAGTTCTGCGTGAAGTGAGTAAGAGTTTTCTCCACCTTCACGATCAAATGGTGCTTGAATCTTGGCAGCAGCTGCAGAAATTGCTGCTTGACTGACAGGGTTTGCGCCATTTTTCTTAACGTAATCAACTGCGCCAATACCTGCGCGGCGACCAAATACCAAAAGGTCAGTTAATGAGTTTCCACCCAGACGGTTTGATCCGTGCATTCCGCCAGCAACTTCACCAGCTGCAAACAAGCCTGGAACCCCGACTGCTGCTGCAGTATCTGGCTCTACTTCAACCCCGCCCATGACGTAGTGACATGTTGGGCCAACTTCCATTGCCTCTTTTGTGATGTCAACGCCAGCTAGTTCATAGAACTGGTGCCACATAGAAGGAAGGCGCTTTTTAATAATTTCTGCAGAGATACGCTTTGAAACATCGAGGAAAACTCCGCCATGTTCTGTGCCGCGACCTGATTTAACTTCTGTATTAATCGCACGTGCAACTTCATCACGAGGCAATAGCTCAGGGGGGCGACGGTTGTTGTCCTGATCTACATACCAACGATCTGCTTCTGCTTCATTGTCTGCGTACTTATCTTTAAATACATCTGGGATGTACTTGAACATAAATCGCTCGCCTAGGTTGTTTGTTAAAACTCCACCTTCACCACGAACAGACTCAGTTACTAAAATTCCACGAACAGATGGAGGCCACACCATTCCTGTTGGGTGGAACTGCAAGAACTCCATGTCAACCAGATTTGCACCAGCCTTTAATGCAAGTGCATGTCCGTCGCCAGTACCTTCCCATGAGTTAGAAGTAATCTTGAAAGTCTTTCCAACGCCGCCTGTTGCAATAACAACTGCAGGTGCTTCAAACAAGACCTCTTCGCCAGATTCACGCCAGTACCCATAGGCACCAGAAATCTTTCCATTCTCTTTCAGAATGTCAGTAATTGTTAACTCTGCGAAAACCTTAATTCCACTTTCCATGTCACCGGTTTCGCGGCCATCTTTTTGTTGCAGTTGGACAATCTTTTGCTGCATTGTACGAATAAGTTCTAGTCCTGTGCGGTCACCAACGTGTGCAAGGCGTGGGTATTCATGTCCACCAAAGTTACGTTGTGAAATCTTTCCTTCTTTAGTGCGATCAAAGAGAGCGCCCCAGGTTTCTAGTTCCCAAATACGATCTGGTGCTTCCTTTGCATGAAGCTCTGCCATGCGGAAGTGACTGAGGAACTTGCCACCGCGCATTGTGTCGCGAAAGTGAACCATCCAACTATCTTTGTCATTAACGTTTCCCATAGATGCTGCAGCTCCACCTTCAGCCATAACAGTGTGGGCCTTACCAAATAGAGACTTACAAATGATTGCTACGCGTAACCCTGATTCACGTGCTTCTACAGCAGCGCGTAATCCAGCGCCTCCGGCACCGATTACAAGGACATCGTATGTATGGCGTTCTAGTGTCATAGTCGAATATCCCTTTAGAAGAAGTAGAAGTTAGTCCATGCGCCAGTTGCAACTTGGCGAACATAGATATCGGCGAATGCAACAGCGGCTAATGAGAACCATGCGAACTGTTGATGTGAGTGATTCAGAACTGAAACCCATGACCATAACTTGTAACGCACAGGGTGCTTAGAGAAATTCTTTAAACGTCCACCAATTGTGTGACGGCATGAGTGACATGACATTGAGTACAACCACAACATCGTTGAGCTCACAAGCAGAACAAGTGAACCAACGCTCATATGTCCCCATTCACCTTCAGGGTTCTTAAATGAAATAACTGCGTCGTAGGTAAGAATTACATTTAACACTAGACCTGCATAGAAAAAGTAGCGGTGTGAGTTTTGAATGATGAGAGGGAATCGAGTCTCGCCTGTGTACTTCTTGTGAGGTTCTGCGACTCCACATGCTGGTGGTGACATCCAGAATGAACGGTAGTAAGACTTGCGGTAGTAGTAACAAGTCATACGGAAACCAAGTGGGAAGATAAGAATGATTAACGCTGGCGATAATGCAAAGTTAAAAATTTGTGCGCTCACTGGTGTGAAGCCAAGAATTGTTGCTTCTGGTACGCAGGCCTGCGACAAACAAGGTGAATAGAAAGGTGAAATCAAGTGATCCGCGTAGTAATTAGCATTTTCAAATGCGCGGAAGGTTGCATAGATGACGAAGGAGATTAAGACTCCGAAGGTTGCAAGTGGTTGTAACCACCACTTATCTGTTCGAAGCGTGCGCTCTTTGATCTTGGCGCGCGTTGGTGAAAAGACACCTGACATGTACAACTCCCCTGGTGTAAGCCTGTTTGTTACTAGGGGCTAAGTCTCCTCTGGACATGAAAAAGTGGCTAGATCAATTCCCGCTAAAGGGGTATGAACTCAGCCACAACTTCACAAAAATGGCGGAGGGCGTGGGATTTGAACCCACGAAACTTTCGTTTGCCGGTTTTCAAGACCGGTGCACTCGGCCGCTATGCGAGCCCTCCGTGGGAGAGA
>JBIILL010000121.1:0-3229 GCA_044232665.1 Candidatus Planktophila sp.
GTAACAATTGCAGCGCTGCGTCAGATAACTCAAGAGATCACGGCAATTGTTACCGTCGCAGACAATGGCGGTTCAAGCGGTCGATTGCGTGAAGAGTTTCCAATATTTCCACCTGGTGATTTGCGAATGGCGCTCACTGCATTGTGTGCTGATGATGATTGGGGCCGCACGTGGGCAGAAATCCTGCAACACAGATTTGATAGCAATGGTGAGTTAAATGGCCATGCGATGGGTAATTTGCTGCTGGCATCTATGTGGAATGCAGGCGATGATCCAGTTGTTGCACTAGATCGCGTGGGACAACTGCTCAAAGTTATTGGACGAGTTCTTCCAATGGCGGCAGTCGCATTAGATATTGAGGGCACTTTTACTACCTCAACTGGTCGAATAGTTGTTCGTGGTCAAAAAGAGGTTGCAACTGCGAAAGGACATATTCAATCCTTGCGAATAATTCCGGAAGATCCACCAGCTAGAGATGAAGCGCTGGATGCAATTGCAGATGCCGAATGGATAACGATGGGCCCTGGATCTTGGTTTTCAAGTGTGATTCCGCACCTACTAGTTCCTGCCCAGCTAGATGCTCTGAAAAGTTCAAAGGCAAAGAAGATTTTGATACTAAACCTTGATGCATCAAGTGCGTCACAAGGTGAAGAGTTTGCTGGATCAACCCCAGAGCAACATTTAGAGTTTTTTCATCACTATGCACCCGGATTAACTGTCGATTATTGCCTTGTGGACCAATCTGTTGTTCGAGATGAGCAATCATTGCGCGCAGCAGCATCAACCTTAGGTTCAGAGATTGTGGTGGCAGATATACGAAAAGCCCCTGGCAGCATCCATCATGATGCCGAAAAATTAGCTCTCCATTTGGGCCACATTTTTTCTCGCTAGATGGTTGGATTAGCCCCATGGCAATGACAGCATCAGTAAAGGACGAGCTTTCTCGTCTCTCCATCACCAAACCGTGTTGTCGCAAGGCCGAGGTCTCCTCACTTCTTCGCTTCGCTGGTGGGCTGCATATCGCAGCAGGCAAAATCGTTATCGAAGTTGAACTGGATACTTCGCAGAGTGCACGCAGACTTCGTAAAGACATTGCAGACATTTATGGACATGATTCTGATTTAGCGGTCTTGTCATCAAGTGGATTGCGCAAGGGTTCACGTTATGTGGTTCGTGTGATTAATGAGGGCGATGCATTAGCTCGTCAAACAGGATTAGTAGATGCAAATGGTCGTCCAGTTCGTGGCTTGCCGCCGCAGGTTGTCTCTGCTGCAACATGTGATTCAGAAGCGGCATGGCGTGGTGCTTTCATCGCACATGGTTCCTTGACTGAACCTGGTCGATCATCTTCACTTGAAATCACATGCCCAGGACCAGAGGCGGCTTTAGCGTTAGTAGGAGCGGCGCGACGTCTTGGAATTGTTGCAAAGGCTAGAGAAGTTCGCGGTGTGGATCGTGTTGTGATCCGCGATGGCGATGCGATTGGTGTTTTGCTTACTCGCTTGGGCGCTCATGAAAGTGTTCTTGCTTGGGAAGAGCGCCGCATGCGCCGTGAAGTTCGGGCAACTGCTAACCGTCTTGCAAACTTTGATGATGCAAACCTTCGCCGTTCAGCACGCGCCGCAGTTGCGGCCGCTGCCCGTGTGCAACGCGCGATGGAGATTCTTGGACCAACAATTCCGGATCATTTAAAAGAGGCTGGGGATCTGCGCATCAATCATGGCCAGGCATCCTTAGAAGAGTTGGGCTCACTGGCCACTCCTCCCATGACAAAGGATGCAATTGCTGGACGTATTCGCCGCCTGCTGGCTATGGCAGATAAGCGTGCGCAAGAGCTCGGAATTCCAGACACGGAGAGCGGCCTCTCGCCTGATTTGCTGAACTAATTACTCCAGCGTAGTAACTGTTCATTAACTCTTCACTGGTAAGGTTCTACCTAAGACCCCAGCGTTGTGGCAGTTTTACGAACCATCAACAGCTGGGCTTTTTTATGCCGCGCCGAGAAATCTCTGCAGCAGGGCCCCACTAGTAGCAAGGACACTTTCGTGATTAATGTCGGAATCAATGGTTTTGGACGCATCGGTCGTAACTTCTTCCGTGCCTCACTAACTAACCCAAATATCAACATCGTCGCAATTAACGACCTGACTCCCAATGAGACTCTTGCTCACCTTTTGAAGTATGACTCAATCTTGGGTCGCCTTGGTCTGCCTGTCACATTCACAGATGATTCAATCACTGTTGACGGCAAGACAATCAAAGTTTTCTCAGAGCGTGACCCAGCAAACCTTCCATGGGCATCAGTTAAGGCTGATGTAGTTGTTGAATCAACAGGTATTTTTACAAAGGCTGCAGATGCACAAAAGCACATCACAGCAGGTGCCAAGAAGGTAATCATCTCTGCTCCAGCTACAGATGAGGACATCACAATCGTTATGGGTGTTAACCACACACAGTACGACGGTGCAAAGCACAACATTATTTCAAACGCATCATGCACAACTAACTGCCTTGCTCCAATGGCAAAGGTTCTTCAGGACAACTGGGGAATTGTTAAGGGCTTGATGACAACAATTCACGCCTACACAAATGACCAGGTAATCCTTGACTTCCCACACAAGGATCTACGCAGATCTCGCGCAGCTGCAACTAACATGATTCCAACTTCAACAGGTGCTGCAAAGGCGATCTCACTCGTTATGCCAGAACTCAAGGGCAAGCTAGATGGCTACGCGATGCGTGTTCCAGTTCCAACAGGATCTGCAACTGATTTAACTGTTGAGCTAGCAAAGGAAGCCACAGCTGCTGAAATTAACGCTGCAATGAAGGCTGCTGCAAATGGCCCACTCAAGGGATTCCTTTCCTACACAGAAGATCCAATTGTTTCATCCGACATCGTTACAGATCCTTCATCTTGTATCTTCGATTCAGGTCTTACCAAGGTAATTGGTAATCAGGTCAAGGTCGTTGGTTGGTATGACAATGAATGGGGTTACTCAAACCGCCTAGTCGACTTGATCGATTACGTTGGTAAAACTCTGTAATGCCAGATCTTTCAACAATTGATGTAGCCGGCAAGCGAGTCTTTCTTCGTTGCGACCTTAATGTTCCTTTGAAAGAGGGAGTTATTAAGGATGATGGGCGTATTAAAGCCTCGCTTCCGACTATTCAATTACTTCTTGAAAAGGGCGCATCACTTGTAATAGCCGCCCACCTTGGTCGTCCAAAG
>JBIILL010000122.1:0-3181 GCA_044232665.1 Candidatus Planktophila sp.
TTTGGAACTTTTGGCGAAGGCAGCTCACTTTCTCTAGCTGAAAAAAAGAGGGTGACAACCGACCTTCTCAACATTACAAACGGGAAGATGCTGATTCCCACCATAATTTCAAACTCACTTGCTGAAATTCAAGAGTATTTAGAGTTTGCGGAGGATCTTCCAATTGCAGGGGTGATGGTTTCTCCACCAAGTTATTACAGACCGGTAAGTGATGAGAACCTCATAGAGTTTTATAGATTGATCGCTCGAAAGACCACACACCCAATAATCGCTTATAACATCCCAGCAACTGTGGTCACTCTTTCAAGTTCTGTTGCTTCACAAATTCCAATATGGGGTGTTAAAGACTCATCGGGAATCATTAGCTCTGCCGAAGATTTCTTAAGCAAAAAAGTTAAGGTGCTTGTTGGTTCAGACAGTTTGCTAATACAAGCCTTGCAGAAAGGTGCCTCTGGTGGAATCTGCGGACTTGGCAACATTTTTCCTGCTCAGATGGCAGAGGTGTATAGAAAGTATCGAGGGGGCTATCAACAGGAAGCTGAAGAGACTCTGAAGTTTGTAATCGATACGGTCAATGGCTTCTTGCAACCAGAGTTTGTTTTTGGTGACATTATTTCTGCCGTGAAAGAGGCAGGAAAAGTACTCAATAATCCTAACCTTGGCACCATGCGACTTCCAGTTGGTAATGTCTCACTATCTCCTGATGCCGTTGCAAAACTTAAGGCAATTAAGGGTTAAGCCATACCTTGATACTCACACACAATGAGCCTGGGAATGAATAGTTCTTTCAAGAGGTTTCAGCAAAAATTCATTGAAATAGTTGCACCTAAGCAAGAAGTTCCGATTACTCGTTGGACAGCAGATGGCTTGTGGGATCTTTCATGGTTGCGGGTTTTTCTCTTAACAATCGGAATTATTTTGTTAGGTATCGGAGGCTCATTTACTGTTCAATCCGATCTCGGAACAGCGCCTTGGACAGTTCTTGCCCAGGGCATCTCTGTCCAAACTGGATTACCACTTGGTGTTTCATTCTTTTTAGTAAGTCTCACTCTGTTCTTAATGTGGATCCCGCTTTCTCTAAAGCCAGGCTATGGAACTGTCGCAAACACAGTTTTCTTCGCATTTGGATTGCAAATAGGTGTTGATTACATCCCACATCCAGCCAACACGTTCATGGCTTATTTACTTGTGCTTACTGGCGTATTCATTACAGGTGCTGGCGGTGCGATGTATATAACCTGTGGCTTGGGTACCGGGCCTCGTGACGGCATTATGTTGGCATTTACAGGTAAAACAAAGATGCCAATAACTATTGTCCGCGCAATTATTGAAATTGTGGTTTTGACCGTGGGTTATTTTCTTGGTGGAGATGTTGGAATAGGAACGGTAATTATTGCTCTCTTAATCGGTCGATCATTTTCATTTTGGTTTAACTTCTTTGGAAAATTCCCACCGAAAGCTAATCCCGTAAAACCCTAGTTTTGACCAGCCGCCTTCATGTCTTTACGAAGCTCTGGTGGCAACGCAAAGAGAAGTGATTCCTCTGCAGCAGTGATTTCTTGAACATCCTTAAAGCCATGATCATGCAAAGTTGCCAAAACATCCTTCACCAAAATTTCAGGAACTGATGCACCACTTGTTAGACCAATAGTTTCAACACCAGTAAACCACTCATCCTGGATCTCATCGGCGTAATCGACTAGATAGGAGGCTTTGGCGCCGTACTCCAGCGCAACCTCAACAAGGCGCACAGAGTTACTTGAGTTTCTAGAACCCACAACAATTACTAAGTCTGCCTGTGGTGCAATTTCTTTAATCGCTTCTTGGCGATTTTGTGTTGCATAACAAATGTCATCACTAGGTGGCGCTTGAATATCTGGAAAGCGCTCCTTCAGGATTGCAACAGCTTCCATAGTTTCATCAACAGATAGCGTTGTTTGAGAAAGCCACACTAAGTTCTTGCCAGGGGTTGGTTGGATTGTGCGAGCACCATCTAGTCCATCAACAATGCGCACACGATCTGGTGCTTCACCGGCAGTGCCTTCTACCTCTTCGTGGCCATGGTGACCAATCAGCAAAATTTCAGAGTCTTCTGTGGCAAAGCGTCGAACCTCGTGGTGGACCTTGGTTACCAATGGGCAGGTTGCATCAATAGTTTTTAGATTACGAGCTGCTGCTTGCTCATGCACAAGTGGTGAAACTCCGTGGGCAGAAAAGACAACGGTCTTGCCCTCTGGAACTTCATCAGTTTCTTCCACAAAGATCGCACCTTTTGCTTCAAGGGATGCAACAACGTGGACGTTGTGAACGATCTGCTTTCGCACATAAACCGGTGCGCCATAGAGGGCCAAAGCTTTTTCAACCGTGATCACTGCGCGATCCACCCCTGCGCAATATCCGCGAGGCGCTGCCAGTAGAACTCTCTTAGCCATGGGGCCAGTCTATTAGGCTGATGTCATGTTCGAAACTTCTAGTGAATCCCCGGCGCCAGTTCGGGTCGTCTCTGAAGCGATCAAGGATTATGTCGATCGGCTAGGTCCCATCTGGATCGAAGGCGAAATCAGCGAACTCAATGAACGCAGCGGAATGATGGCATTTATGCGCCTGCGCGATACCTCGGTGGATATGTCGATCTCGGTAATGTGTCACAAATCTGTGATCGCAACTGTTAAGCCATTGCCCGATAACGCACGTGTTGTTCTCTATGCAAAGCCATCTTTCTATACCAAAAACGGTTCCCTATCTTTTTCTGCTCGCGAAATCCGCCAAGTCGGTGTGGGCGAATTATTAGCACGACTTGAAGCGCTCAAGAATCTATTGGCAGGTGAAGGTCTATTTGATTCAGATCGCAAAGTTGCGCTGCCGCTACTGCCTAAAGTTATTGGTCTGATCTGTGGCCGAAATACAGATGCTGAAAAAGATGTTGTTGAAAATGCAAAGCGACGCTGGCCTAGCGTGAAGTTTGAAATTCGGGAAGTCACAGTGCAAGGAGCTGCCGCAGTTTCTGAGGTATCAGATGCGCTGCGCGAGCTGGAGGCAAATAAAGATGTCGAAGTAATCATCATCACTCGCGGTGGTGGATCCTTTGAAGATCTGTTGCCCTTTAGCGATGAAGGTTTGGTTCGTTTAGCAGCATCCTGTTCAACACCAATCGTCTCTGCCATTGGCCATGAAAAAGATG
>JBIILL010000123.1:0-3168 GCA_044232665.1 Candidatus Planktophila sp.
TAGTAAAGATTGACCGGCTTTGTAAAGAAGGTTTCCCTCTGCTGATTACTCATATGCCACCACCTTGCGCACTGCAGCAGCAAAACGATCTCCACGATCTGCGTATGAAATGAATTGATCCATCGAGGCACAAGCCGGTGCCATTAACACCGCATCTCCCGGTGCTACCAACTTAGAAGCTTCTGCAACAACAGCCTCCATCAAAGAGTTTGAATCCCCACCGCGTGTGTAACCGACAGGTGCATCAACG
The DNA here is from genome assembly GCA_044232665.1 of Candidatus Planktophila sp. Classification (GTDB taxonomy): domain Bacteria; phylum Actinomycetota; class Actinomycetes; order Nanopelagicales; family Nanopelagicaceae; genus Planktophila. The sequence goes on from JBIILL010000123.1 coordinate 251, forward strand.
AAAATGCGAGGAATCTTCGGTGCGTGTTCTTGTAATGCATCTGCAATCAATTGACGATCTGCGCCAATAAGTATTGCTGCCTTGATCCGACCCTTACAGCGCTCAACAAGGGAACTCATGTCCGCACCCTTTGCCAATCCCCCCGCAATCCACACAACAGATAAGTGAGACATTAAGGATGCTGATGCAGCGTGCGGATTCGTTGCCTTGGAATCATTTATCCAAGTAACCGAATCACGCTCAAATACTGTCTCTATGCGGTGACGTCCGGGCTTGAACTCTTGCAACGCCTTTTGGATGTTCTCGTGTGAAACTCCCACACTCCGAGCAAGTGCTGCGGCAGCAAGTGCGTTAGAAACATTGTGGGGCACCGTTGGCGTGATGTCTTTTAGCTCGCACATCATCGCAGCTTCCATGGGATCTGAAACAAATGCTCTATCGACTAATAACTCTTCAACAACGCCTATTTCACCTGGTGCTGGAGTATCTAAAGAAAAGAAGACTTTGCGACCAGTAAATCGATTGGCTCGTATTACTACCTCTTGATCATCTGCATTTAACACAGCCAAATCTGCTCGATCTAGAATTGAAAACTTAGCATCTGCGTAGGCATCAAAGGTGCCGTGCCAATCAAGGTGATCATCTGCAATGTTTAGGATTGCAGATGAAACAAATTGTGCTTGCTTAGCCCAATGCAGTTGGAAAGATGAAAGTTCTAGTACTAGATAGTCGTAAGGATCTTTCCGATCAACAGCCTCAATGACCGTGTCGCCCACATTGCCACATGCCACAGCCTTTAATCCGGCAGTTTGGAGAATCTTGGCAACCATCTCAACTGTGGTTGTCTTTCCATTTGTTCCAGTAAGGGCAAGCCACTTCTGACCTGGTGAAACTTCAGTGCGAATCTGCCACGCAAGATCTATCTCATTTAAAATCTGTAATTTACTTGCTAGCACTTTTTTAACGAGCGGATGATCTTGACGCCAGCCTGGTGAAATGACAACAGCATCAAAATCAGAAAGATCAACACTTTCTGGCTTTACCGCAACATCAGAGTTGTCATCTGTAATCGTTACTAAACCACCGCGGCTTTTCAAGGCCTTTGCAACTGCCGACCCGGTTACGCCGGCTCCCAAGATTAGGAAACGTTGGTCGGCATAGTGAATAGACATTTATTACTTAGCTACCCACTGCGCATAAAACAGGCCGAGTCCGGCGGCAACTGACAAACCAGCAATAATCCAGAAACGAATAACAATGGTTATTTGTTCCCAACCAACTAATTCAAAGTGATGGTGTAGTGGTGCCATCTTGAACACACGCTTTCCGCCGCTCATTTTGAAGTAGAAAGTTTGAATCAGTACAGACATCGTGATGATGACAAAGAGACCGCCTAGAGGAATAAGTAGTAGTTCCACGCGCAAAGTTGCTGCTAATCCTGCGATAGCACCGCCTAGCGCTAAAGAACCTGTATCGCCCATGAAGATCCTGGCAGGTGCTGTGTTCCACCAAAGAAATCCTGTGCAACCACCAGCAAAGGCTGCAGCAAGAACGGCTAAGTCCAAAGGATCTCGCACCGCATAACACCCAGCAGCAGCGTTGAGTGCGCAGCTTTGTCCAAACTCCCACACGCCAATTAATACAAATGCCAAGAAGGTCATGATGGATGCACCAGTTGCTAATCCATCTAATCCATCGGTTAAGTTAACGCCATTACTTGCAGACATAACCATGATCACAATCCACACGATGGCTAGACCTGAACCTAAGTAAATAGAAGTTTCCCGCACGCCCGACAAATACTCCGAAATTGGAGTTAAGGAGTCAGAATCAACAAACTGCAACCCCAAATAACCAAAGATTGCAGCAAAAATAGCTTGGCCTATTAACTTAAATCGTCCAGGTAATCCTCGTGAATTTTGACGGGAGACTTTCAGCCAGTCATCTAAGAATCCAATGAACCCTAGAGAAACTACCAATCCGATAACTAACATGGCAGATACTGTTACAGCATTACCCGTCACTACGTGAGCAACTAGATATCCAAGGATTGCTGCAAGAATAAAAATGATTCCACCCATAGTTGGGGTGCCATGCTTAATGTGGTGACTACTTGGACCGTCATCGCGAATTATCTGGCCATATCCCTTGCCTGCAAGGATACGAATTAAGACGCGGGTTCCAAAGAGTGCAAATACCAGTGCGAAGGCACCAGCAATAAGGATCTGTCTCAACTCTCAACTCCGCTCTTGTTTAGCCACAAGCTTTCTAACTTTTGCGCAAGTACTTCAAATCCTTCAGATCGTGATGCCTTAACCAGAACCACATCACCTGCAGAGAAATAATCTGTCAAAGAAATGCACTCATCAATACTTGCGTAGTGATGGATAAGCATCTGACCTTTCTGGTTGCCATATTCAGGTGCGGCAATAGCGACCAAATGATCGATACCTATCTCTTGGGCTAGGGTGCCAATTGCTTCATGCTGAACAGCACTTGACTCGCCGAGTTCATGCATTTTTCCCACAAATGCCCAGGATTCTCCCCCGCGTTCTTGGGCAAAGAGCACCAAAGAGCGCATAGCAGCAGCCATTGAATCAGGGTTGGCGTTATAAGAATCATTAATGATCAATAAGCCAAACACATCATGGAGCTCCATGCGCCACTTGCTTGCATTTTCTGCTGTCGATAAAGAACTTGCAATCAATTCAATAGGTAGTTCTAAGGCAGTACCAACTGCGGCCACAGCAAGAGCATTTGAGATCTGGTGCTCCCCCACTAACCGCATACCAACTGCGTCTCGGCCTGCAGTAGTAACTAGATCAAAGTGAGGGCGCCCTTCACGAATTTCAACATCTGCGGCGCGCACTTCTTGGGAGTTACCGAAAACAATTGTGCGGCCGCTGTGTAGTGATGCC
>JBIILL010000042.1:0-9540 GCA_044232665.1 Candidatus Planktophila sp.
GGTGGTGTTTCCACTACTTAACATTTTAACCAGAGCTTCAGAAGGCACTGGTCGTGAAGTTTTTGCCAATATTCTTGAATCAGCTGTAACTCGCAAGATCATTATGAACACGGTTGTTCTAGGAACAGTCGTTGCAACTATAGGAACGATTATCGGCTTTTTCTTGGCCTACGCTCAAGTAAAGTTGAATTTCCGTGGCAAAAAACTGCTCCATGTAATCGCACTTGTTCCATTGATTACTCCACCGTTTGCCTTCGCAACAGCGGTTATCAGCCTCTTTGGCCGCAGTGGAATCATTACTCGCGATCTCTTGGGTCTGACACCAACCCTTTATGGACTACCTGGTCTAACAATTGTGCTCAGTTGTTCTTTCTTCCCGGTTGCCTATATGAGCATTCTTGGAATGATGCGAAATCTTGATCCAGCACTGGATGAAGCATCCGCATCAATGGGTGCATCCAAGTTGCGCACTTTCTTCAAGGTGACTTTCCCCATGTTGATTCCGGGCTTTGCTAGCTCCTTCCTACTTCTCTTTGTCGAAGCATCAGCCGACCTTGCAAACCCCCTTGTCATTGGTGGCGACTTCACAGTTCTATCTTCCCGCGCATATATCGCGATCAATGGTGAATACGATGTTCCTGCAGGATCTGCCTACTCATTGATTCTGCTAATTCCAGGCTTAATTGTCTTCTTAGTTCAGCGCTACTGGGGAGAGCGTAAGAGCGTTGTTAGCGTTACCGGTAAGCCAACAGGTACTCCAACTTTTGTTGAGAGCAGGGTTGCAAAGTTCTTCCTTCTGGTTATCCCAGTTTTTGTCGCTTCATTTATTGTTTTGATTTATGCCACAGTAATTTTTGGAAGCTTTGCTAAGTTCTTGGGCGTTGATAATTCATTAACCCTTGATAACTATCGCTATATCTTTAGCGGTGTTGGATATGACGCAATCATTAAAACCACCACGATGGCTCTGATTGCAACACCTATTGCTGGCCTTCTGGGAATGGTTTTGGCATGGCTTATCGTTCGCAAAGTACGTCGAGGCCGCGAGTTCATTGACTTCTTAGGAATGCTCGGACTTGCAGTTCCTGGAACAGTTCTTGGAATTGGTTTTGCAATCACATTTAACGATGTCGTAAAGATTGGTGACACAACTGTGCTGCCACAACTTGCAGGTGGTGGTGCAATCTTTGGTGGAGCTGTCGCGATTGTGATGGTCTACACCATTAGATCGAGCCCAGCTGGACAGCGTTCAGGAATTGCTGCCTTGCAACAGATCAACCCCGCTATTGATGAGGCATCGGCATCACTTGGTGCATCGGGCTTTAGAACCTTCCGCAAAATCACTTTGCCATTGATCAAGCCAGCATTGCTCACGGGTCTGATGTTTGCCTTTGCCCACTCAATGACAACTCTTTCTCCGATCATCTTTATAACAACACCTGAAACCCCGATCATGACTCACAAGATTTTGGCCGAGGTTGACTCCGGACGATTTGGCAATGCATTTGCCTTCTGTACCTTGTTGATCTTCATTGTTTTGACGATTATGGCTTTGATCAATCTCTTAGTTCGTGGCAAGACAACAAACACTGTAAATACTCCGATTGTGAGGGCTTAAGAAATGGACCAAAACGTGAAAGCTTCAACGAGTTCAAGTAACTTGCAGCTACGAAATCTCACAAAGGTTTTTGGCCAAGGTAATGAAAAGGTCACCGCAGTTGACTCAATCAATTTAGATATCAACCCTGGAGAGTTCATTACTTTTCTTGGACCTTCTGGTTGCGGAAAGACAACAACACTTCGAATGATCGCTGGTTTTGAGACACCTACTGCTGGCTCGATTCTTCTTGATGGCCAGGACATGGCTGCTCTTACGCCAGATAAGCGTCCCATGGGTATGGTCTTCCAGTCATATGCACTCTTTCCGCATATGAGCGTGTATCAAAATGTTGCCTATGGTCCAAAGACAAAGAAAATGCCGGCAGCGCAGGTTAAGACCGAAGTAGAAGATGTCTTGGAATCTATGAGCCTAACTTCAATGGCTAATCGCGCACCTAATCAGTTATCAGGTGGTCAGCAGCAACGTGTTGCCTTAGCTCGCGCAATGGTCATGCGTCCTCGCGTTTTACTATTTGATGAGCCACTGAGCAACTTGGATGCAAAACTTCGCGCACAGATGCGTATTGAAATTCGCGAAGTTCAACAGCGCCTTGGTATTACAAGTATTTTCGTAACACATGATCAAGATGAAGCGATGTCTATCTCTGATCGTATTGTGGTTATGCGTAATTCAAAGATTGAACAAGTTGGGTTACCGGCCGAAATTTATTTACGACCTGCATCTGTTTTTGTCGCTGACTTCATTGGAATCTCTAACTTCCTTGATGTTGCCTCTGTAAAGGCAGCAGCTACTGGGATGGCTAAAGTCGCAGTCCTTGGCAAAGAGATCGATGTTCCAGCCCACAAGGATGCACTAACGACTAAGAGTATTTTGCTCATTCGCCCCGAATCAATCCGAGTTAAAAGAGCCCATGCTTCAAACCAAATAATCTCTGGAACTCAGGGTCGCGTCAAGCAGGTTGTTTTCTATGGCGAGCATGTTGAGTACCGCATTGAAACCGAACTCGGTGTAATCATCGCAGTAGTGTCAGATCCAACCTTTGAAGAGATTGTTAAAGTCGGTGAGTACGCAGAGTTCTCCTTTGATCCTATGCGCTCTTGGCTATTACCTGCTGACACGCAATAGCAGTTAGGGCTTTAAAACAATACGAATTGGGTTTCCCACTTTGTTGGCCAACTTATCTAACGCCTCAGCAGCCTTTTCAAGCGGCATAACTTCGGTTACGGATTGTGACAAATCTAGTTTTCCTTGGGCCGCAAACTCAATCAGCTCTCGCACATGGTGATCTTCTGAGCCGTAGTGACCCATGATCTGTGTGCGCATGTAGGTAAAGGCCATGTCATTAGGAATCACAATTGGCTCATTAGCAATACCAATAATTACTAACCGGCCTTGCTCACCAAGCAGAGAAAACGCTTGCTTTCTAACAGGAGTCACACCGGCAAAATCAAAGGCCGCGTTTAATCCACGATGCTTTTTGATCTCAGGATCATCTGGAGCAAAAGCAAAGTCAGCACCCCTTGCCAGTGCATTTGCCCGTGCATCCTCACGTGGATCAATGGCAATCACCTTGCTACATCCCACAAGCTTTAATAACTGCACAGCGTGGATACCAAGCCCGCCCACACCAAAGACCACAGCGCTCTCTCCTGCTTGCATCTTGGCAGTAGAAGAGATTGCAGCCCACGGTGTTGAAACCGCATCAGGAATAATTGCTGCTTGTTCAAAAGGCAAAGAGTCAGGGATGGGTGCAACAAGTTCTGCTTTTGTAACAACGTACTCAGCCCAGCCACCGTTGTAATCAAATCCCATGGTTGTAATTTGTTGCGCAGCGTTACGTTGACCGGCAATTACAACAACACGATCCCCAACAGCAGATGTTGTGACACCTGCGCCTACTTGATCAACAACACCTGCAACTTCATGACCTAGCGTCACATGATCACCGTCTAAATAGCCGGGGGACAAGATGCCTTCTAGCAAGTGCACATCAGATAAACACACACCAGCCGCTGCAACTTTGATGCGCACCTGACCCGCACCAGCATCAGGAGTTGGCACGTCAACTACTGCAAAGGCACGCGTTGACACTGTTATCTGTCCAGCTCTCATGCGATCTTTCCCTCTGCTCGGTTGATCAAAGTATTAACCGCATCGCCAAAGCCAGCAAATGCTGGGTTTGTAGTTTGTCCCGCCCGATAGCGGGCCCAGATCTGTTGGATGATTACCGCTAATCTAAAAAGTCCAAAGACTTCATAAAAAGTAAAATCGGCGCAACTACGCCCGCTTAACTCAAGGTAGCGTGCAACAAACTGCTCTCTTGTAGGCATCCCTGGCAAATGACTTGGTTGGCGGCGCAATGATGCAAAGGCAGGCTCATCATCACGATCCACCCAATAGGCAAGGGCAGACCCTAAATCCATCAATGGATCACCAACTGTTGCTAGCTCCCAATCTAAAACACCAGCAATACGACCGTGTGCTAAATCAAAAACAACGTTATCGATTCGCCAATCACCATGAATGATGCAGGAATCAACATCTGCTGGCTTATTGGCATCTAGCCACGCCATTACCTTTTCACCACTTGGCACATCATCTGTGAGCGCGTTGCGATATCGCTTGGACCAGCCCTCAACTTGCCTAGCTGCATAACCAACACCTTTGTTGAGCTCACCTAAAATAGAAGCATCAACTGCGTGGAGTTGGACAAGTCCATTGATTAAGGAATCCGCCATTACTTCAATGTCACTGGCTGTGATCTCTTGTGCGATATCTCTACGAAAGATCTCTCCCACAACTCTTTCCATGACATAAAAGTCAGAGCCCATAACAGAGTGATCTTCACAGAGTGCGATCATGCCCGGCACAAGTGAATACACCGGTGCTAAGCGTGATTGGATTAAATACTCTCGCTTCATGTCATGGGCAGAGACAGCCTTTGTGCCAACTGGTGGTCTGCGCAGTACTAACTCACGACCTGGATATTTAAGTAGGTAGGTCAGATTAGAAGCACCAGCTCGAAACTGCTCTACCTCAGGAAGCACATCTATATTGATAAAGGGCTGTAACCAGGCATGCATGGCAGCAACATCAAAGCGGTCCTCTTGGCGGACCGTGGTTACATCACTCATGACAAATAAGGTTTGATTTCTAAACGTGCAATGTCACGGATATGAACCTCATCTGGACCATCGACTATGCGCAATGTGCGAATACCTGCATACATCGATGCCAGCGGCGTATCTTGGCAAACACCAGCACCACCATGGGCTTGGATTGCATGATCAATAATGCGCTCTGCCATCTGTGGCACACCCACCTTGATTGCAGCAATCTCTTTGCGAGCACCTTTAGCACCCACCGTGTCGATCATCCAGGCAGCCTTTAGGACTAACAAGCGTGCTTGCTCAATATCAATACGAGCTTGTGCGATCCACTCTTGAATCACACCTTGTTGCACTAATGGCTTACCAAATGTTTCTCTCACAATAGAGCGCTTGATCATCAGTGATAGCGCACGCTCTGCCATACCAATAGCTCTCATACAGTGATGAATACGTCCTGGTCCAAGACGGGCTTGGGCCAAAGCAAAGCCATCTCCTTCTGGTCCCAAAAGATTTGCCACAGGCACTCTCACATTAGTAAATGAAACCTCTGCATGACCATGTTGATCTTCATAACCAAAGACGAGCAAGTTGCGCACGACCTTCACACCCGGTGTGTTGATTGGAACAAGCACCATTGATTGTTGATGGTAAGCATCAGCATCAGGGTTGGTCTTACCCATCACGATAAGTAATTGACAACGCTCATCCATCGCACCAGTTGTCCACCACTTAGTGCCGTTGATGACATAGTCACCACCATCTTTAACAATCGATGTCTTAATGTTTCTCGCATCACTGGAGGCCACATCAGGCTCAGTCATTGCAAAACCAGATCTAATCCGACCATCTAGTAAAGGCTCTAGCCACATTTTCTTTTGTTCATCTGTTGCAAACATGTCTAGTAGCTCCATGTTGCCGGTGTCAGGTGCGGCGCAGTTGATTGCTTCAGGTGCAAGTTCTGGTGACCACCCAGTGATCTCTGCCAGCGTTGCATACTCTGTGACAGTTAATCCATGATGTGGGTCATGGCTATGTGGCAAGAACAGATTCCATAAACCTTGCGCTCTAGCCTTTACCTTTAACTCTTCAACAACAGCGGGCAAGCCATGAGGTTTGCCGGCAGCTTTTAACTCTGCCCGCTGATGCTCATAGATAGCCTCTGCCGGAAAGACTTCCTTATCCATAAAGGCTTGCAGTTTGGCGGCATATTCGCTTGTCTTAGCGCTCAGGGTGAAGTCCATGCCATAACCTTACGCACAGTTGCCCAATTTGAGGAGAGAGACAATGAGTGTTCTTGACCGCTTTCGTTTAGATGGAAAGGTCGCAGTGGTCACTGGGGCATCTTCTGGTTTGGGCGTTGCCTTTGCTAAAGCACTAGCTGAAGCAGGAGCAGATGTTGTCTTAGGAGCACGCCGCGTTGATCGCCTTGCTGACACCGGAGCACTAGTAACTGCCGCCGGTAGAAAGTTTGCATCACTGCAAACAGATGTCACACAACCAGAACAGTGCGATGCACTGATTGCCCATGCCATCAAAGAGTTTGGTCGGGTCGACATTCTTGTAAACAACGCAGGTGTGGGCACGGCAGTGCCTGCAACTCATGAAACACCAGAACAATTTAGATCTGTCCTAGATGTCAATCTCTTTGGTGCCTACTGGATGTCGCAAGCATTTGCTAAAGCCAACAAGAACGGCGGCGCAATCGTTAATATCTCAAGCATCCTTGGCATCAAGCCACAAGGATTACCACAAGCAGCCTATGCATCCAGTAAAGCAGGTCTGATTGGTTTAACTAGAGACCTTGCTGCCCAATGGACCGGACGCAAGAACATCAGAGTTAATGCGCTCGCACCAGGTTTCTTTCCATCTGAGATGAGTGATGAACTACCAAAAGACATGGTCAACATGATCAAGATGTTTGCACCAGCTGGACGCCTAGGAGATCCTGAAGAGTTAGCAGCAACACTTATCTGGTTAGTCAGTGATGCTTCTAGCTATGTCACAGGAATTACCGTGCCAGTTGATGGTGGATTGGTAATGCCGTAAGGCGCGGTTAACTCATTCAATTAGATTGCTTGAGAGCGGATTCAACCTCTTGCGTGGTTGGCATGGCAGTAGAGCAATCGCTGCGGCTTGCATTAATTGCACCTGCCATGTTTGCAAAAGTAATTACCCTGTCTAAATCCCAACCTTCGAGTAGGCCATAGCAGAATCCGCCACCAAAGCTATCTCCAGCTCCAAGACCATTGAGAACTGTTATCTGGTGAGGCAGCTTAATTACCCTTTCATTGCGGCTTTTTGCAAGCACGCCATGTGGTCCCATTTTCACTACTGCTAACTCTGCGCCTTTATCTATTAATGCACTTGCAACACGATCTGGATCACTCTCAGCAGTTGCAAGTTTGCACTCTTGTAGGTTTCCAATCACGATTGAGACTTTTTCCAATGCTTTAGAAATCTGAGCACTTGCTGCAGCAGGGGAGTCCCAAAGAGTTGGCCTGTAGTCGAGATCCAAAACAGTAAGAGCATCAGTATCTCTTGCATTCCACGCTGTGTAATGAGCACTTCGACTTGGCTCTTCCGAAAGTCCTGTAAGAGTTGACCAATAGATTTTTGCATGTTTTATGGCATCCAAGTCGAGCTCATTTGGATCAATCATTAAGTCTGGTGCTATTGGCTCTCTGTAGTAGTACAGCGGAAAATCATCTGGTGGGAATATTTCTGCAAAAACTACGGGAGTATTTAGATCCTTAACTCCAGAAACAAACTCATCACTAACTCCTAATCTGATTAATTCATCCTTAATGAATTGCCCAAATGGATCCATTCCTGTGCGCGTAATTACTGCAGCGCGCAGTCCATGCTTTGCAGCAGCAATTGCTACATTGGTAGGACTTCCCCCGATGCTTTTCTTGAAAGTTTCTACTTTGTCTAGGGTGACATTGCTCTGCAGTGGGTAGAGATCTATGCCCACGCGACCAATTGTTAGGACATCAAAAGGGAGTGCTATATCTGACATGGTATTTATCCCTTAATGGCTCCAGCTGTGAGTCCCGATAATAATCCTCGTTGGGCCAATAGTGTAAGAATAAACACTGGGATAATTAAAGTTAGCGCACCTGCACACATGGCTCCCCAGTTAATTGAGTCCACACCAATGAAGTTAACGATTCCAACAGTGGCAGGCGATGTGGTTGGCCCACCTAATAACATAGGGATGAAGTACTCACTCCACGCTGCGATACAAATTAGCAAGCCCACTGATATGACACCCGGCATGGCTAATGGGAGTGCAATTAGTGCAAAGGCTTGCATACGATTGCAACCATCGATTCTCCCGGCTTCCTCTAACTCGCTTGGAATATCTTGGAAATATGAGGCTGACATCCACACCGTAAAGGGAAGTAGGCCAGTTAGATAGGCAAGAGTTAGTCCAGTAAATGTACCAATCAGATGGAGCTTATGGAAGAAGAGGAATAACGGAATAATATAAATGACCGGTGGGACCATTCTGCTAAAGAGTAAAAAGGCACCAAAGAATCGTCTTCCCTTAAAATTTCCGCGCGCGAATGCATAACCTGCCGGTACACCAAAGAACAACGTTGTCGTAGTTGCTAGAAAAGTGATGATTACAGAATTAATGAGAGAACCTATGTATTCATCACTTCTTAATGCCCTGAAGTTGTCGAGAGTAAACGGACTGAAAATAAGGGGAGGAACTGACGCCGCGTCAACTGGGCGCTTAAATGCGGTTAGGAGTATCCAAGCAAATGGAATTGCGACAAATATCAAACCAATAATTAAAAGCGTAGCTTTAAAGATTTCTATGGCTCTTCGTCTATTTTTCATGCTATCTACCTACATCTTGTTTAGGCGAAAAGCGAAATAGAATAGCCACTGAGACGGCGATAATGGCAATGAGCAGAACTCCCATGGAGGCTGCATATCCGACTCGATCGTAATAAAGACCGGTGTCGTAAATAGCTAAATTGAGGGGAGTGCTTGCAATACCAGGTCCTCCTGTAGTCAGAATTTGTATTCCTTCAAACTTTCTAAAGGCCTCAATTAACCGAAGCAAGATTGCGACAAAAAGTACGGGACGAATATGAGGCAGAGTTACATGCCAAAAAACCTGAACACTAGTTGCTCCATCAGTAGTTGCAGCTTGCTTGAGATCAGTTGGCACGCTCATCAGACCAGCAAGCAATAAAATTGCTTGAAAAGCTACACCTGTCCACATATCTGAAATAAGGACTGCGGGCATGGCTAGGAGTGGGTCGCCTAGCCAGAGAGGTTTTGGCAGATGTAAAAGTCCTAAGATCCAATTTACCCAGCCTGCGTCATTGTTAAACATTGCTCTCCATGTGAAAGCAACAACGATTGGAGCGGTCATAATTGGCAACATATATAAGGTTCGAACTAAATGAGTACCACGGACAGCCGAGTTCATTAGGACCGCTAACCCAAGCCCAAAAGAAGTTGTTAATACGGTACTACCTATTACCAGGTAGGCGGTATTCCAGAGAATTTTAGGTAGCTGAGGATCTTTGATTAGTTCACGAAAATTTTTGAGTCCAATAAAATTCCAGTGCTCTAAAATTAAATCATAGTTTGTGAAAGACAAACCGATTGTAATCAAAAAAGGAATTGCGGTAACAGCCAACATTATGATCATTGAAGGCCAAGAGACAAAGGCTAAAAAGTACTTGTCAATTCGAGAAGACTTGGAAAGGCGTTTCTTTGGGGATGCATAAGGTAACAAACTAGCCTGCATTGGTTTCCTCTCCCGTGTGCAATAGAGAACTTGTC
>JBIILL010000133.1:0-9491 GCA_044232665.1 Candidatus Planktophila sp.
GTTTGGGTTCCACCAGGTTGGCCGGGTTGGCCAGGTTGAGTTCCACCAGGTTGGCCGGGTTGGCCAGGTTGGGTTCCACCGGTTTGGGTTCCACCGGGTTGGCCGGGTTGGGTTCCACCAGGTTGGCCGGGTTGGCCAGGTTGAGTTCCACCAGGTTGGCCGGGTTGGCCAGGTTGGGTTCCACCTGTTTGGGTTCCACCAGGTTGGCCGGGTTGGGTTCCACCAGGTTGGCCGGGTTGGCCAGGTTGAGTTCCACCAGGTTGGCCGGGTTGGCCAGGTTGAGTTCCACCAGGTTGGCCGGGTTGGCCAGGTTGGGTTCCACCTGTTTGGGTTCCACCAGGTTGGCCGGGTTGAGTTCCACCAGGTTGGCCGGGTTGAGTTCCACCAGGTTGTCCGGGTTGGCCAGGTTGGGTTCCACCAGGTTGGCCAGGTTGGGTTCCACCAGGTTGGCCGGGTTGGCCGGGTTGGGTTCCACCAGGTTGGCCGGGTTGGCCAGGTTGAGTTCCACCAGGTTGGCCGGGTTGGGTTCCACCAGGTTGGCCGGGTTGGCCGGGTTGGGTTCCACCAGGTTGTCCGGGTTGGGTTCCACCAGGTTGTCCGGGTTGGCCAGGTTGAGTTCCACCAGGTTGGCCAGGTTGAGTTCCACCAGGTTGGCCGGGTTGGGTTCCACCAGGTTGGCCGGGTTGGCCGGGTTGAGTTCCCCCAGCTCCGGGGGTTCCAGTTGGCGCAGGTTGCTCTGGTTTCGGTGCAGGTTGCTGTGGTTGCGGTGGTTGCGGTGGTTGCGGTGCAGGTGCAGGTGCAGGTGCAGGTGCAGGTGCAGGTGCAGGTGCAGGTGCAGGTGCAGGTCCACCTGGAGGAGGTCCGGCAGGTCCACTTGGTGGAGGTCCGACAGATCCACCTGGAGGGGGCGGATCTGCTGCTCGAACACCTGTTAGCGATCCGCCAACGGTCATTATGAAAGATAAAATTATTACAAGAAACTTACGAAAATTTTGATGCTCCATGAGAGGCCTTTCACCCGCATTAATTCTTTAAATAGTCTCCTCTAAAGAAAGCGAATGTCAAGGAAATTCTGGGTAAGTCTGTGTGAATACGGAGCGAAAATGAAGGGTAACACTTACGAGCCCCCCGTCAGGATTGAACTGACGACCTGCGCATTACAAGTGCGCTGCTCTACCACTGAGCTAGAGAGGCCTGCTCTTCAAGTTTCCTCAAATACAGCAGCCGCAATTATGGCAGTAAAGAGCCAAATCTTAAAATCCACGCCTGACACCCCGCCCAACGATAGGTTGGCGCAATGAGATTAGGTGTGCTTGATGTGGGTTCAAACACCATCCACCTACAAGTAATGGATGCCCATCCAGGAGCCAGACCAACACCAACAACTAACTACAAAGTCGAACTTCGCCTCACTGAATACCTAGATGTTTCTGGCGCTATTTCAGCAGGGGGAATCCAACTCCTCAATGATGCAATTAAAGAAGCTGTCGCTCATGCACGTGTTAATGAGACAGATGAAATTTTAGCCTTTGCAACCTCTGCCTTGCGCGAAGCTAGCAATGGCACACAAATAATTGCCGATATCAATAAAAAGCATGAGATAGATCTACAAGTCTTAAACGGTGATGATGAAGCTTCAATGACTTTCTTGGCTGTGCGCAGATGGTTGGGTTGGTCTGCTGGAAAGTTGCTAGTTATAGATATCGGCGGTGGCTCATTAGAAATTGCAAGTGGAGTTGATGAAAATCCAGAGGCAACAATTTCAATGCCTCTTGGTGCAGCTCGCCTAACTCGAGAATTCTTAAATGGTGATCCATATAGTGCAAAGGGAATCAAAGGTCTTGAAAAGCATGCAGAAGAAGTGCTGAGAGATTCAATGCCCAACTCTTTGAAGTCTCACGATGCAGATCATTTTGTTGCAACAAGTAAAACCTTTAGAACTTTGGCACGTATTTGTGCTCAATGGTACGGAGATGATCCAAAGTTCATTGAACGAAAATCGCTTAACTCTGCAATGCCACGACTCATTGAAATGAATAGTAAATCGCGCGCAGAATTACCTGGGGTATCAGCTAACCGTGCTCAACAAATTGTTGCCGGTGGAATTGTTGCACTCGCCGTCATGGACAGACTTGATGTGGATGAGGCTGAAATTTGTCCATGGGCGCTGCGTGAAGGCATTCTTTTACGCCGCTTAGACTGGCTTAGCGACTAAGCGTCAGGCGCTTTCATCCAGTCGATTGCAACAACTTCGCCATCACGGTGATGCAAAATCCATGACTCACCTGGCAATAATCCATGATCTAATTGCTTGATATTCTTCTTGCCAATGTATTTTGCAACAATCGCAGGAATGACTGGATTGTGTCCACACACAATTGCGTGTGCTTCACTTTCAATAATGTCTTGGACAACTTTGATCGCAGCTTTCTTATCTTTTTCATATGCATATTCACTCAGCTCGGACCAGTAAATCATGTCTAACGAGAGCGAGCGGGCCATGGGTGCAACTGTTTCGTAGCAACGAACTGCATCTGATGTGTGGATCTCAGTAATTCCAAATGGCAGATACTTAGCTAATAATCGCATTGATTGAATTTGGCCTAACTGTGCAAGGGGACGATCACCATCATCGCCTTCCCATTCTTCACGGGCAATAGCTTTTCCGTGACGCAACAGAATTAGCGGGATTGTGTCAGTACCAAACTTTTCAAAGTTCTTTAAAACTTCTTTGTCACCTTCGCGGGTTAATTTATCGTAAGCATCAGCAACAGTTAACCAAATTATTTGATCCACTTCATTTGGATCTAGGGGACTCTTAGCTTCACCGATTGCTTGTGCTGACCAATATCTAACCGTCTTTGGTGTTTCACCAACAAGATATTCAATCTTGCATAATTCAGGACCGAAGATGCTTTCAAAACCTGTTTCTTCCAGGACCTCGCGAAATGCGCACCCTATTTCAGATTCTCCGTTTTCGACTTTTCCTTTAGGAAAAGACCAATCGCCGTAACGAGGTCTATGAATCAAAGCAACTTGAACTAACTCATCACTTAAGCGGCGCCACAAAACTGCGCCAGCGGCTTGGATTACTTGGGTTTCCAATTAACGATCCTTTGAATAATGTTCGATAAGTTCTGCATGAACATTTGTTAATCCCTTTTTGTTCGGGCGAGACCAGGTCGTTTCTTTCAATTGCCACGAGGAGGTTTCCTCAGAAAGCCCAAGATCTAATAGGGATTGCAAGCGCACATGATGTTCTTTTCTTTGGACCAACACAAGGCTTTCCACACGTCGATCAAGGTTTCTGCCCATTAAGTCCGCACTACCAATCCAATACTCATCTTCTCCACCATTAATGAAGTGATAAATACGCGAGTGCTCAAGGAATCGACCCAAAATGGATTTAACAACAATATTTTCAGAAAGACCCTTAATACCAGGTTGTACTGCGCAAATTCCACGAATCAATAATTCAATTTTCACGCCAGCTTGTGATGCTTCATATAACTTGGCCACAAAACCTTCATCTAAAATCGAGTTCAGTTTGAATTGAATTCCCGCAGGACGCCCATTCTTTGCATGCTCTATTTCGCGATCAATTCGCTCAATTAAACCTGAGCGCAATGTGCGAGGTGCAACTAGCAAGCGTGAATACGTTGACTGAGGACCAAAGCCAGATAGTTGATTGAACAGTCGAGTTAAATCCTCAGTCAATTCAACATCTGCGCTGAGCATTCCAAGATCTTCATACATACGGGCAGTCTTTGGGTTGTAGTTACCAGTTCCGATATGGCAGTAACGACGAATGCCTTGAGGTTCATCTCGCACAACCAGTGAAAGCTTTGCGTGAGTTTTTAATCCCATCAATCCATACACAACGTGCACACCTGCAGCCTCAAGCTTTCGTGCCCAACGAACATTTGCCTGTTCATCAAATCGTGCACGAATCTCAATCACTGCAACAACTTGCTTGCCCGCTTCTGCTGCTTCAATGAGCGCCTCAATGATTGGCGAGTCACCTGATGTGCGATACAAAGTCTGCTTGATAGCTAATACATGCGGATCGGTTGCAGCGTTTTCTAAGAAGTGCACAACGGAGGAAGTAAAGGATTCATAGGGATGGTGGAGCAAGATTTCACCTTGGCGGATTGCTGAGAAAAATAGATCACTGTCTTCAGAATCCACTTCAGACAGCGCTTTAGCGGTGCGCGACCTAAATGGTTCAAACTTTAATTCTGAAAAATCAAGGTCTGCGATTGCGTGAAGTGAGGTCAAATTAAGTGGTGCGTTGACATGGAAGATGTTTTCAGCACCGATTCCAAGTTCTGATCCCAATTTAGAAACTAGAGCTTCGTCGACGCCTGCTTCAATTTCAAGTCGCACAGGTGGTCCAAATCGGCGACGGAGTAACTCTTGCTCGAGTGAGAGCAGTAAATCTTCAGCTTCATCTTCATCAAGTTCAATATCTTGATTTCTTGTGACACGGAATGTGTAGTGATCTTCAATTGTCATTCCTGGGAACAACTCTTGTAAGTGAATAGCAATCAAATCTTCTAGTGGCAAGAATCGAGTTGATCCAAACTTTGCTGTCGCAATAAATCTAGGCAGAACTTCCGGAACCTTTACGCGGGCAAAGAACTCTTCATGTGTTGCTGGATTCTTAACCATAACAGCAAGGTTGAGCGATAGACCTGAGATGTATGGGAATGGATGAGTTGGATCAACAGCTAAAGGAGTTAGAACCGGAAAGATTCGATCCTGGAACAATTTTGCAACGTATGCGCTTTCAGTGTCATCTAGTTGTTCCCACTTAACAAATTCAATTCCATGCTTTTTAAGTTCAGGCAAAATCTCATCATGCAAAGTCTTAGATTGACGAGCAACTAATTCGTTGACCTTTGTGCTGATCAATGCCAAGAGCTCTTTTGGTTTATGCCCTGCAACATTTGCAACTGTCACATCATTTTCGATCTTGCTCATCAAGGTTGCAACGCGCACCATAAAGAACTCATCCAAATTCGAAGATGAGATAGCTAAAAAACGGAGTCTTTCGAGGAGAGGAACTGTCGAGTCTTCGGCTAATTCAAGGACCCGTTGGTCGAAAGAGAGCCAACTGATCTCTCGGTCGGTCAGATGCTCGATTTTCATGGACAAATTCTCTCGCGCTTGGGTGAACAACAGGTAATCGGAGTAAGGACAGGGGTTAAACCAACCCCCTATTCCACGCTCAAGGAAGATGTGCTCTCCCTCTTTTCCTGAGAGACTTCCCTCCGTGATTAACAACTATTGGATGAGCCCAGAGACGACATCGGTTAACCGTTTGCCGATGCTTAACATCGAACACTTTGAGCAAATTTCTCTAGATGGCACATGGCGTTTCCAGTTGTTACATAGCCCAACAGAAAAGCTAGGTAAGCGTTGGGCATCAATTCCTGTTCCAGGATTATGGACGATGCAGGAACCATCAGAAGTTTTCTTTGATAAACCAATTTACACAAACACACAAATGCCTTTTGAGGAGATGCCTCCTTTTGTTCCTGCAGAAAATCCAACTGGAGTATATGAACGCGATTTTGATGTGCCAAAGAGCTGGTCTGGGAAAAGAATAGTTCTGCAGGTTGGTGGCTATGAATCTGTTGCACTTGTGTATATCAACGGTCAAGAGGTTGGTCTTTCGAAAGATTCACGTTTGGCCGCAGAATTTGATGTAACTCAATTTGTTCAAAGTGGAAATAACGTTGTGCGTATTGATGTAACCAAGTGGTCTGATGCAACATTTATCGAGGATCAAGATCAATGGTGGCACGGTGGAATTACTCGTTCTATCAAGTTATATGCAACTAACAAGGTCTTTATTGAACGATTCAAATCCGTTGCTGGTTTAGAAAAAGATGGCACCACTGGAACTTTGAGTATCGAAGCCGACCTTGGCTCACTTGATGATCTTTCAACAGATGGCTACACACTTCGTGCCTCAATTACTGAATTACCTAAGGTTAAAGCTGCAAATCTTGAAAAGGTCATTCAGAACTTCACTTCACCAAAGTGGACTGAGCGAAACGCTGACCTGAAAAAGCGAACTGATGATTACTTCCATGGAAAGTTTTGGGATGGCAGACTGCCTGCAGATGCCAAGGCAGCAATCATGGAAAATGAGCCTTGGCCACATGGAAAAGTAATCCTAGAAACTCGAATTCCTAAGGTAAATCCTTGGTCTGCAGAGGTTCCTAATCTTTACACCCTGCACATTGAATTAATCGATCCCAATGGCGCAGTCATTGAAGTTTCACAACAGCGCATTGGTTTCCGCTCAATTGTAATTAAGGGTCAAGATTTCTTAGTTAATGGCCAGCCCATTATTTTCTATGGCATCAATCGCCATGACTTCAATCGCTTCACAGGCCGCGCCTTAACTCGCGATGACATGCGCCAAGATCTACTTGAACTTAAGCGTTGGAACTTCAACGCCGTGCGCACATCCCACTATCCAAATGATGCCGCTTTCTTAGATCTTTGTGACGAACTAGGTTTCTACGTAATCGGTGAAGCAAATATTGAGTCCCACGCTTTTATTTCATCAATTTGTAATGACACTAGATATTTAACAGCATTCGTTGATCGCGTAGGTCGCATGGTCCAGCGCGATATCCACCATCCATCTGTTGTGATGTGGTCACTAGGCAATGAATCAGGTGCTGGAACAAACCATGAAGCAGCTGCTGCTTATGCACGCAGTTTTGATCCATCACGTCCATTGCATTACGAGGGTGGAATTCGCGGTAACTGGATGGGCAGTCATTCACTAACAGATGTAATCGCACCGATGTACCCAACGATTAATGCCATCAAAGAGTATGCAAAATCTCCAAAAGCAGATCGTCCATTGATTATGTGCGAGTACTCCCATGCAATGGGTAACAGCAATGGAACGTTGGCTGAGTATTGGGAAGTAATTGAATCAACACGTGGCTTGCAAGGCGGATTCATTTGGGAGATGTGGGATCACGGTCCTGTTCAGACAATGTCCGATGGTTCAAAGCGCAACGCATACGGCGGCGACTACGGCGAAACAAAGCATGACGGCAACTTCTGCTGCGACGGAATGGTTTTCCCGGACCGCACAGCTAAGCCGGCAATGCATGAATTTAAGGCTATTGCGGCACCTATTGTCATTACTGGGGTTAAGCCTGCATCTGGCCAATTTAAGATCTTAAATAAAAACTTCTTCAAGGATTTGAGTGAGTACCAACTTCAGTGGTCAATTACATGTGATGGTGTTATTCAAGATGGTGGAGTTGTAAAACTTCCAAAGGTTGCACCGCGCAAGAGCTCTAATTTCAAAGTGACATCAAAGAAGTTTGCCAAGGGTGCAAACCGCGGAGAACGTTTCATTACATTCTCGCTTGTTTGCATAGCTACAACTCCTTGGGCCTTGCCGATGACAGAAATTGCCTGGAGTCAGATTGCGTTGCCATCAACAGCATTAGCACCAGCTAAGAAGGCACGAGAAATTGGCGATGTTGTTGATGAGCATGGACAGATTGTTTTGCCATACGGAATCGTTTCACCATCTGTCTCACTGTGGCGTGCACCAACGGATAATGATCGCATCGGCCATATTGCATCAAAGTGGGAGCGCTACGGTGTCCGTGAGATCTCTCGTACCGATTGTGTTGTGAGACAAACAGCAACATCAATTAAGGTGAGCAACACCTGGGAAACAAGTACTGGCGTTTCTCTCAAGCACACGCAGTTGATTACGCCGGTTGTTGGTGGATTTAGCGTTAAAGAATCTGTCACTATTCCTAAGGCCTTTGATGACCTCGCACGTGTTGGAACATTGTTTGAACTAGATGGTTCTTTGAGTGATCTCGTCTACTTCGGTACTGGTTCACACGAGTCATATCCTGATCGCAAGATTGGGCGCATAGCGCGCTATGTCTCCACAGTTGCTGCGCAATACATTCCATATGTACGCCCTCAAGAAAATGGTGGACATGCTGCGGTTCGCTGGTTTGAGGTAACAAACGCGGCTGGGAATGGTTTGCGCTTTGCAATGTCCAAGCCTGCTCAGGTCTCAGTAACGCCTAACAGGGATGCAGAATTAGCTGATGCCACCCACGATGTGGAAGTTAAGGCCTGTGGAAATACAGTCGTGCATATTGATACTGCTCATCGCGGTGTTGGTACCGCCTCTTGTGGCCCAGATACTTTAGATAAATACATTGTTAAAACAGGTGTTCACACGTGGGAGTGGACCGTTACTCAGATTTAATCAAGATGGTGCAACGGCCAATTGATTGCAATTGGATACTTACATGTGCGTCCATCTCCTGATGATTTGCCACGAGCACGTCGCCACATCCAAGGCAGTGCAAATGTTGCAAACCACGCAATTGTCACTGCAGACTTAACAATCTGAGGAGTTGGCTCTTGAGGAGCTAATGGACGACGCCATGATGGATCAAATGGAAGTTCGATTGATTCTAAAACAGCTTGTGCAACGCGATCATGACCCATTGGGTTTAAATGCAATCGATCAAATGCTAAGAAGCGCGGGTCTTTAAAGGCTGCTTCACTATTTCCGTCACACAAGATTGCGCCAACTTCTTCAGCCATTGCTCGAACATTTTCGTTAAAATCTTTAAAGCGAGCTTGCCAAGATTCAGCCAAACGACCCTTACTACCACTGTCTTCTAGAACGGTGAACAACATAACCGTTGCACCAGAAGCTGCAACCTTGCGCACCGCCTCTGCATACATTGGCAATGTGAGGTTGGGGTTGTACTTGGGGCGAATCACATCATTTGCACCAGCATGGAAAGAAACCAAAGTTGTTTTATCAACTACCTGTGCAATTGCTGGCTCGATTTGCTCATCGATTACCTGCTTAAGCAACTTGCCGCGGATTGAAAGGTTGGCATACTGAAAACCACTTTGATTAGCAGCCATGACATCGGCAACGCGATCTGCCCAGCCACGGTACTGACCATATTTTTTCTCATCACACATACCTTCGGTGAAAGAATCACCGATTGCGATAAAACGATTGTATTTCACTCTCTTTTACCTACTTTGTGCGACGCTGCTGATCTACGTGGAAGAGTGCAATTGAGGTTGCAACGCTTGCATTAAGAGATTCAGTGGTCGCGCTAATTGGAATCGACACTACAAGATCGCACTTTTCTTTAGTCAATCGTGCAAGTCCCTTGCCTTCTGAGCCAACGATAATCATCAAAGGTTCTGTTGCCACCTTCATGTTGCTGATGATGTCATCTGACTCGCCATCTAGTCCGACCACAAACATGCCAGCCTTTTTAGCTGCATCAATTGTGCGAGCAAGGTTTGTAATTTGTGCGATAGGCAAACGAGCTGCTGCACCTGATGATGCCTTCCAAGCAGACGCCGTCATAGTTGCGGCGCGACGTTCAGTCATGATCACACCTGCTGCGCCAAAAGCTGCAGCAGAACGAATGATTGCACCCAGG
>JBIILL010000043.1:0-9437 GCA_044232665.1 Candidatus Planktophila sp.
TTGCGCAGAAGTTGGTTTACGGCCTAGATGACAAGGACTATGACGCAGTTGATGTTGCTGTCATTCCTCCCTTCACAGATATTCGTTCCATTCAGACTTTGGTAGATGGAGACCGCCTACGTCTTCAATATGGTGCCCAGGATGTTTCACCGGATGCAAGTGGAGCTTTCACTGGTGACATTTCAGGTTCAATGCTTAAAAAGTTGGGTTGCACATATGTTGTTATCGGCCACTCAGAGCGACGCGCGATCCATCAGGAGTCAGATGCTTTGATTAATCGAAAGATTAAAGCAGCGTTAGCAAACGAATTGATCCCAATTTTCTGTGTTGGCGAAGAGTTAGCAATTCGTGAAGCAGGAACACATGTGAGCCATGTTATTCGCCAGGTTCGAGCAGGACTTGAAGGATTCACAAAGCCAGAGTTAAAAAAGATTGTTATCGCCTACGAACCAGTGTGGGCGATTGGCACAGGAAAGACTGCAACACCTGAAGATGCTCAAGAAGTGTGTGCTGCAATTCGCGAAGAGGTGGAAAACATTGGTTCGCCAGAGATTGCGTCAAATATGCGCATCCTTTACGGCGGTTCAGTGAAGTCATCTAACATCGTGGAAATCATGAAAAAGGCAGATGTTGATGGTGCCTTGATTGGTGGAGCGAGCCTAGACCCTGAAGAATTGGCCAAGATCGTCAAATTTCACGCGGTGAGCGAGTAAGCATTACCCCCACGGGGCGGGTATCCTTACCCTCTACGAACTAGGAGTTTAAGAAAAGTGAAACTAGCTCTCTCAATAGCGCTGATTATTACCAGCCTACTCATGATCCTTTTGGTACTACTTCACAAAGGAAAGGGAAGCGGCCTATCCGATCTATTCGGTGGCGGTATCTCTTCAAACTACGGCGGTTCATCAGTTGTTGAACGTAACCTTGATCGCATCACTATCGTCGCGGGTGGTTTGTGGTTTGCACTAGTTGTCGCACTCTCGCTCGTTCTGAAGTAAACAATTTTCTATTTTGATTAAGCAAGCAAGGGGATTACTATGGCAAGTGCAATTCGCGGAAGTCGTGTTGGCGCCGGCCCAATGGGTGAGGCAGAGCGCGGCGATTCAATCGCACGTGCCTATGTTTCATACTGGTGTGCAAATGGACATGAAGTTCGCCCATCATTTGCTGTTGAAGAAACAGTTGTTATTCCAGCGGAGTGGGATTGCCCAAAGTGTGGTTACCCAGCAGGTCGAGATCGCAACAATCCGCCTAGCCCAGAAGTAAATGTGCCTTACAAGACTCACCTTGCTTACGTTAAAGAGCGTCGCACAGATGCTGAAGGTGAAAAACTTCTAGAAGAGGCACTACGTAAACTTCGTGGAGATGACGAGTAAAAAAAGTTAAAGAGCTTTTGCAGCTTTTAGTAATTCAGATATACCCATTGCGCGATTTGTTAGATTAAATCGAAGCAGTGGGTATTTTCTTGATGCCAGAGCTTTTCCATCACCCAGTGCTTGTGCGGCAACTAAGGTCTTGAATCCGTAAATTTGTCCTGGGATTGCAACATCCTTTTTCACATCTCCAGTAATTTGTAAGAAGACACCGTTTTGTTGGCCGCCCTTATGGAACTGACCCGTTGAGTGAAGGAAGCGTGGCCCCCAACCAAAGGTCACCGGTCGTCCAGATTTGTTGGCAAGGATTTCACGCAGCTCTGCAATTGCGACATCATCTTTGCGATCAAGGTAGGCCATGATGGCAATGTATCCATCTGTTGGGATAAGAGAAATTAACTGTGACAACGCCTCAGTTGCATTACTTCCAGCACCAAAGATTTCAACAGCGCCAATAGATGCATCGCCGGTAAAGGTTGGTAGGACACCCTTCCACTCATTAAGCAGGGCTGAGGTTTGCTCTTTTGCCTCAGTCACATTTGGCTGATTGAAAGGATCTATTGCAAGTGCTGCGCCAACGAGTGCGGTTACCCATTCCCAGACAATAAATTGCGAAGCTAGATCACCTTCAACAACTAGGTCTGCGTTTCCGGTGAAAGCGATTGTGAATGCATCACCTTCCAAGCCATGTTGCGTTGATTCGGCAACGACAGGTAGGCGACCAATCTGATTCTTTCCAGTTGATTCAGCAACTAATTGCTCAATCCAATCACTCAATCCCGGCATTCCAGAACCTTGATCTGTGTATGCAACGTATTGATCAGCGACATATGTCAGTAAGTATGCGATGTCGCACATTAACTGTGAGTCAGCAAAGAAAGCTGCTTTGGTATCACTTGCGTTATCTAGCAAGACAGAAACATCAACATCGATTAGCGCAGCAGGTACCAAACCAAAGGGACTCAAAACGCTAAAGCGCCCACCAACATTAGGATCAGCGTTAACTACTGAGTAGCCACCTTCTCTGACCTGCTTGTCCAAAGGAGAACCTGGGTCTGTAACAAAGACCATGTGGTCAATTGGATTTAGCCCTGCATCTTTAAATGCTCCTTCAAAAAGTGCGCGTTGTGATGCTGTTTCAATTGTTGAGCCAGATTTTGAGCTCACTACAACGACGCTCTTAGCAAGATCTGCCTTGAGGGCATGGGCAACATAATCAGGATCAGTTGAATCCAGAACAAACAGTTTCTTTGAGAATGTTTGAGCAATAACTTCTGGTCCAAGTGATGATCCACCCATTCCACACAAAATAACTGAACTCTTGTCACGATGCTTTGCAGCCAGAGCATCGAATTGCGAAAGTAACTCACGAGATGATTCAGGTAGGTCAATCCAGTTCAACCGAATTGAAGCTTCGGCTTGGGCATCTGGTCCCCAGATTGTCGAATCCTTGTGCTTTAAGCGTTCGTGGAAAGCCTGGAGCGCTTTGTATTGGCCAGAAGAACGGTCGATCTTTGAAAGGGAAGTACCTTTGATTGAAATCATTGTTGTTGGGCGGCCTTTACATTTTCTAGCAACTCATCCCATGCTTGGGCAAACTTCTTAACACCATCGATTTCTAAATCTGTTGTTATTTGATCCAGGGAAATACCTAGAGCGGCAAGACCCTTGAGGACGTTAACCGCATCGACGTAGTTTCCTGAGATTGTGTTTCCTCGCACCACACCATGATCGATCAGAGCATCTAAGGTGGATTGCGGCATGGTGTTAACAGTCTCAGGTGCAATCAATTCAACAACGTAAAGCGTGTCAGGGTAGGCAGGATCTTTAACTCCAGTTGAAGCCCATAGAGGGCGCTGCTTATTCGATCCTTTGGCTGACAATGCATTCCAGCGATCAGAGGAAAACCTTTCTTCAAATAATTGATACGCCAAATGCGCGTTAGCAATTGCGGCCTTGCCTAAGAGTGCTTCGGCTTCAGATGAGCCATTTTTCTTGAGCAGTCCATCAACGGTTGAATCGATGCGACTGACAAAGAAGGATGCAACAGAGTGGACTTGTGAGGGATTCTCACATTGCTCTAAACCCTTCATGAAGGCATCGATTACTTGTCCGTAACGCTTAACAGAAAATATCAGCGTCACATTCACGCTGATACCAGCAGCAATCAGTGCTGTTATGGCTGGCAAACCTTCAATTGTTGCTGGAACTTTGATCATTACATTGGGACGATCAACAATAGCCCAGAGCTCTTTCCCGGCAGCGATTGTCCCCTCAGAATCTCTTGCAAGACGTGGATCAACTTCAATACTCACGCGGCCATCAAAGCCCTTACTGCTGGAAAAGATTGGTGCAAACAGATCACACGCTTGGCGGACATCATCAGTTGTTAGTTTCTTAACAACATCATCAACCGTCGCACCCTTCATCGCAGCAATATCAGCGCTGTATTCAGCTGCGCCACTTATTGCACTACTAAAGATGCTGGGGTTAGTTGTGACACCAACTACGCCACTATTTGCAATTCGTGAAGGAAGTGAATGGGCATCTGTTCCTGTAATTTTTGCTCGTGAAAGATCATCTAGCCAAATAGATGTTCCCGCACTTGATACGTCGTGAACACTCATTTGATTACCTTTTTCACTTGGGCTACAACGTTTTCAACCGAGAAACCAAACTCTTTAAACAAACGCTTCGCATCTGCTGATGCGCCGTAGTGTTCTAGCGAGATTGCAACGCCGCTATCACCAATAAGTTCGCGCCAGCCCTGTGCGATGCCGACTTCAATACTGATCTTCACAACATCGGGGGATAGGACAGAGCTCTTATAGGCCTGATCTTGCTCAGCAAACCATTCCAGACATGGAGCACTTACAACTCGAACATGGATTCCCTCTGCAGCCAGAGCGGTTTGTGCATCTATTGCTAATGAAACTTCAGAGCCGGTTGCAATCAAGATTGCTTGAGGGTTTGCAACATCCTTCAAGATGTATGCACCCTTTGCTACGCCAGTTGCTGGTGCACAAATAGTTCGATCAAATACTGGCAAATTTTGGCGGGAGAGCAGGATTCCGGCTGTTCGTCCGCGAGAAATAATCTGCTTCCAAGCCTCTGCCACTTCATTGGCATCTCCTGGACGGATTACATCAAGCCCAGGAATGGCACGGAGAGCTGCGAAGTGCTCGATCGGTTGGTGAGTTGGCCCATCTTCGCCGACTCCAATCGAATCATGCGTCCACACATATGTTGATGCGATGTTCATAAGAGCAGCAAGGCGCACAGCAGGACGCATGTAATCGCTAAAGACAGCAAATGTTCCACCAAATGATCTGGTTAAACCGTGGAGTGCGATTCCATTAAGAATTGAACCCATTGCATGTTCGCGAATACCGAAGTGAATTATGCGTCCATATGGATCAGCACCCGGGATGGAAGATGATGTTGGAAGGAAAGACCCCGAGCCCTTAATGCTGGTGTTATTTGAACCAGCTAAGTCAGCAGATCCTCCCCAAAACTCTGGCAACTTTGCTGCAATTGCATTAATAACTTCACCAGATGCCGCGCGCGTTGCAACTTCTTTGTCAGGTGAAAAAACTGGAATGTCAGCATCCCAACCAGCAGGTAAGCCTTTAACGCGCAATCTTTCAAGAAGCGCGGCCTTATCAGGATTGGCTGATTTCCATGTTGCAAACTTTGCATCCCATGTGGCACGAGTTGATGCGCCGCGATCCTTAACAAGTCGTGCATGTGCCAGAACATCTGCAGGCATTGCAAAATCCTCATCAGGATTTAGACCTAGCGCAATCTTTGTTGCTTTGATTTCTTCTACACCAAGTGCTGACCCGTGTGAACTAGCTGTTCCTTGGGCTTTAGGAGCCGGCCATGCAATTACAGAGTGCATACGGATCAAAGTTGGCTTTGATATTTCTTTCTTTGCAGCAACCATTGCTGCATCAAGTGAAACTAGGTCAATATTTCCCGTTGAAAGAGCGGCAACTTCAATAACGTGCCAGCCATATGCTCGGTATCTTGCAGCAACATCTTCAGTGAAAGCGTTGTGGGTGTCACCTTCAATTGAAATTCTGTTGTCATCATAAATAATGTTGAGGTTGCCAAGTTCTTGTGTGCCAGCCAGGGAAGAAGCTTCGGCGCTAACGCCTTCTTGTAGATCGCCATCAGAACAAATAACCCAAATGGAGTGATCAAAGAGTGAAGTGTTTGCTGGTGCTGTTGGATCAAGTAGACCGCGCTCATAACGAGCAGCCATTGCCATACCAACTGCAGTTGCAACACCTTGGCCTAATGGACCAGTAGTCATTTCAACGCCTGCAGTGTGACCGTATTCAGGGTGGCCCGGAGTTAAAGAGCCCCACGTTCTAAAGCTTTGGAGATCCTTCATTTCAAGGCCGTAACCACTTAGAAAGAGTTGCACATAGAGGGTTAGCGATGAGTGGCCACAGGAGAGAATGAATCTGTCGCGACCTAACCACTGTGGATCTGATGGATCGTGAACTAAGTGGCGTTGGAATAGTGAGTATGCAACCGGGGCAAGAGACATCGCAGTACCTGGGTGACCATTGCCAACTTTTTGAACAGCATCAGCTGATAGCGCACGTGCATAGGCGACGGCGCGGTCATCTAGCTCGGTCCAACCTGTAAGTGTGTTCACTTAGTTTCCATTCTTGTAGTCACTGATAACCAAACTCGCCAAGCCGATATCCACACCAAGGTTGATCCAATTAAGTGTAATCCAACAAGAAGTTCTGGCAGATCGCTAAACCATTGCACGTAACCAATAGCTCCCTGACTTAGTGCTATAGCCAGAAAAATCTTCAATCTTCTTTTTGTATTGGGTAGAACTCCATGCACAACAAAAAGTCCAAAAGTTATTCCGAATAAGGCGATAACGGCATCTGCGTGTAACCAGGCAACTGTACGCAAATCAAACGGGAATCGTTGTGTTGTCGCATCGCCAGCATGTGGACCAGTACCGGTAACGATTGTCCCAAGCATGATTACAAGGAAAGTAGAAATAATGTGAGTAATAGCAATTTTTCTTACTAAGGGCAGCGAATCTTGTTCTTCACGTGGTGAAAATCTTCGGGCCCTTAATGATGTTGCTCCAGCGATTAAAATTATTGATAAAAGAAAATGTGCACCGACTGTTGCAGGGTGCAACCCGGTGAGCACGGTGATACCACCCAGGACGCCTTGGCCAAGTATTCCAAGCACCTGTCCAAGTGCAAGAGCTCTTAAATCTTTTCTACGTGAAGTTAAAACGCTAATCAATACTGTGATCGCGATGAGCGCAAGGACGAAGGTGAGTAAACGATTTCCGAATTCAATCCAAACCTTGACCTGTTCTTCAACCTGGTAAGGCTTTGGTGTGTAAGAGCCAGGGGTACATTCAGGCCATGTAGGACATCCCAACCCTGAACCGGTTAGCCGTACCGCACCTCCCGTTACAACTATTGCGGCCTGTGCAAAGAGCAGCAGCGCGGTGGCTGGGGCCAAAACCCTTGTTGCTACTTCTGAGGCTTTGGACATGGCCTAAGCCTATGACCCTTGAGCCACGCGGGGCTCTCGAGTGGCTCTCTGTGTCGAATTACGACACAATACTGTTGTGAAAATGACCGGTGCCAATCCAGCAGGGGATGATGCTCGTACCCGCGACCTTGTGGCCCGCTCAATTCTTGAAAATGGACCTTCAACTGCTGCAGTCCTAGGTGAGCGTTTAGGTCTGACCGCGGCAGGAATTAGACGACACCTCGATCTTTTGGTTGCAGATGGTGTTGTGGAAGCGCGTGATCCACGTTCTTCATCTATTCGCGGTCGTGGTCGACCTTCAAAGGTTTTTGTTATGTCAGATCAAGGTCGCGAACAATTTGAACATTCTTATGATGACTTAGCTGTTGCTGCTCTGAAATTCATGTCCGCTCAGTCTGGTGCACATCTTGTGGATGCCTTCGCACAGTCTCGCGCCGATGACATTGAACGAAAGGCACAGAAGTTTGTTTCAAAGCGCGCAGGCAAAGTTGATGCGCTCGCAGATTTCTTAACTGATCAGGGTTATGCGGCAAGTGTTCATGACAAGCCTATGGGGCAAGAGCTGTGCCAACACCATTGCCCAATTGCACACGTTGCCTCTGAGTTCCCACAACTGTGTGAGGCAGAGACTGAAGCACTTTCAAAAATACTCGGAACTCACGTTCAACGTTTGGCGACAATCGCACACGGCGATGGCGTCTGCACAACTTTTATCCCAAAGACACACACTACAACCCGAAAGGTACGTGCATGACTACAGCACATCCAGAACTAGACGGACTCGGCAACTACGAATACGGTTGGTCAGATAAGAGCTCAGCTGGCGATAATGCTAAGCGTGGCATCAATGAGGATGTTGTTCGCGACATCTCATCTAAGAAATCTGAACCACAGTGGATGCTAGATATGCGCCTGAAGGGCTTGGATCTTTTCGGAAAGAAGCCAATGCCAAATTGGGGATCAGATCTTTCAGGAATTTTCTTTGACACGATCAAATACTTTGTTCGCTCAACTGAAAAGCAAGCAACCACATGGGATGACTTGCCAGATGAAATTAAGAACACTTACGACCGTCTTGGTATTCCAGAGGCTGAGAAGCAGCGCCTAGTGTCAGGTGTTGCCGCTCAGTACGAGTCAGAGGTTGTGTATCACTCAATCCGTGAGGATCTAGAAGCACAAGGTGTGATTTTCCTTGATACAGATAGCGCGCTAAAGCAACACCCAGAGCTATTCAAAGAGTACTTCGGAACAGTTATCCCAGTTGGAGATAACAAGTTTGCTGCACTCAATACTGCGGCATGGTCTGGTGGATCATTTATCTATGTGCCAAAGGGCGTACATGTAGATATTCCATTGCAGGCTTACTTCCGTATCAATACTGAAAACATGGGTCAGTTCGAGCGCACATTGATTATTGCTGATGAAGATTCATACATTCACTACGTAGAAGGTTGCACAGCACCGATCTACAAGTCTGATTCTTTGCACTCAGCTGTTGTTGAAATTATTGTGAAGAAGGGTGCACGCGTTCGTTACACCACTATTCAAAACTGGTCTAACAATGTTTACAACCTTGTTACAAAGCGCGCAACATGTGCTGAAGGTGCAACCATGGAGTGGGTCGATGGAAACATCGGTTCAAAGGTAACCATGAAGTACCCAGCTATTTTCTTAATGGGTCCACATGCAAAGGGTGAGACTTTGTCACTTGCTTTTGCAGGTGAAGGACAACATCAAGATTCTGGTGCCAAGATGGTTCACGCTGCTCCTTACACATCATCTTCTGTAATTTCTAAGTCTGTTGCTCGTAACGGTGGTCGTACTTCATACCGTGGCCTAGTACAGGTTCAAGAAGGTGCCCATCACTCTGCAAGCACAGTTAAGTGCGATGCACTATTGGTAGACACAATTTCTCGTTCAGATACATATCCATACGTTGATATCCGTGAAGATGATGTTTCTATGGGTCACGAAGCAACAGTGTCAAAGATCAGTGATGATCAACTGTTCTACTTGATGTCACGTGGTCTTAATGAAGATGAAGCTATGGCGATGATTGTTCGTGGATTTATCGAACCAATCGCACGCGAACTTCCAATGGAGTACGCACTAGAGCTCAATCGTCTTATTGAACTTCAGATGGAAGGTGCTGTCGGTTAATGTCAGTTTTAGCAACTAACTACTTAACGCCTACAGGGCGCGAGGAAGCGTGGCGTTTCACACCGCTCAAACGTCTTCGCGGTCTGCATGATGGCACCTCTGTGCAATCTGATCGATCAACACTGATCGCAAAAGATGCACTTCCTAAGGGCGTAACTTTCACCCGTGAAAATCTAGAGCCTCTTGCTGCAAGTGATGATGTCATCATTGAACGCATTCGTTCTTTTTCACCATCTGTAGCGCATCTGTCTATTGCTGCAAACACAGAACTGTCAGAGCCAATCTTTTTGGGTCGTTCAGCAGGAGCTTTAGATACAGCAGAGTTCTCACGTGTTCGAATCTCATTAGGAACCCACG
>JBIILL010000044.1:0-9372 GCA_044232665.1 Candidatus Planktophila sp.
GGGATGTCTTTGCGCAGGGATACTGCATCTACGGCGTCAAGAATGTTCATATTCGGATCCTTTTGTCATTTCTATTAAGCACACGCTTTGGCGGTGCAGACTGCGTATTGTGCCACAGAGGATGGCTTGAGCGTAAATCGGTGAAAACGGGCTAGATCACTCGGGGATCTGAGCGTTAAGTGCGGCAAAAAGGTGCGGTCCAGCTGCCACAGTCAGATTCAAACCATGCCATGGCCGGGTGGTCACCGTTGCTCCTGCTTCGCGGGCAATTAGCTCGGCGGCAGCCAAATCCCATTCATACAATCCTGTTTCAAAATACCCATCAACCATTCCGGTGGCCACATGACAAATGTCGGCAGCTGCAGATCCAATACGTCGAAGATCTCGAATCTGTGGCAACAAAGCATTAACAATCTTTAATTGTTCAACTCGATTTTTAACATCATATGCAAAACCTGAAGATAGAAGCGCGCGGTTAAGTTCAATAGGGTCATTACAAGCAATCTTCACATCATTCAGGAATGCTCCCCCGCCTTTTGAGGCATGCCATGTGGCATTGACTGTTGGTGAGTGCACAACGCCTACCAAAGTTCCGCTTTCATCCTTTGCGGCAATACTGATCGCCCAACCAGGTAATCCATAAAAGTAATTAACAGTGCCATCAACTGGATCAATTACCCAGGTAACACCACTTTTGCTTTCTCGTGATGCGCCTTCTTCTCCAATGATTCCATCATCAGGGCGAGCTGCCAAAATACTTTCAACAATTAACTTCTCAGATGCCAGATCCATTTGCGTTGCAATGTCGATTGCAGTGGATTTAACTGTCAGATCCCACGATGCAGGTCGATCAACAAGCAAATCACCCGCCTTACGTGCAATGCTTAAGGCTAAATCCAATAGCCCTGATTGTTCAACGCGATTGTTCACTTAGTAGGTAGCCCTTCCACCTGATAAATCAAAGGTAAATCCTGTTGTGAAACTACATGCCGGTGAAATAATCCAAGCTGCTAAATCAGCAACTTCTTGACTCTTTCCCAACCGTTCCATCGGAATCCTAGACTTTAACAGGGCTAACTGCTTCTCAGAAAAACTATCAGACATAGGTGATTCAATTAATGCTGGGGCCATCGCATTGATGGTCACGCCGCTTGTTGCATACTCTTTACCAACACTCTTCACCATGCCAATCAGACCAGCTTTAGTTGCCGAATAAGCAACTAAGTATGGATTGCCTTCTTTTCCTGAAATGCTTGCAATATGGAGAATGCGACCATAACCGCGTTGGGCCATGCCAGCTATAACTGCCTTTGTAAGAATAACTGCTCCACGCAGGTTGATTGCATAGACAAGATCGAAATCTGCAATATCTAGTGATTCAATCTTCTCGCCATTTTTACCAAGGATGCCCACGCAATTTACAACAGCCTTTAGCGGCCCTAGCTGTGCTTCCACATTGCCTACAAGGGAGTTGATGGAGTTCTCGTTAGTAAAATCCACCTCAAATACTTCAACCGGATATTGCTTTGCTAGTTCCTGCAACGCGTCCATGTTCTTATCGCAAGCAGCAACTCTTGCCTTGCGAGAGCACAGATCGATCGCAATTTGTCGACCTATTCCACTTGCTGCGCCTGTCACTAGAACAACTTGATTTTCCAACGATGTGCTTTCACTCATTTGATTGCTCCTTTAGGAAATCACGAACAATTACTCCTGGCACTAATGCAAAATCTGCCTCCCAATAGAAAGACTTAACGCTTTTAACTACTGGAAGTAAATGAAATGGTGCTTCTTTATTGGGGTGTAGCTCCACAGTTACATCCCCACTCCACATGCCCTTTATTTCAACATTAGCTAAAGTTCTAGCTGTTATTTGATTGATTCCTTGAGTTCCATCAATATTCCTGATGACTTTGTGATTAATATTTTGAGCAAATGGGAAATAACTCTTAAGGGCATCAATTGAAGACTCTTCAGTTTTATAGCTAGCTGTTACATGTGAGACAAGCTCAGCATTTCTATAGACCGTAGCCTCAATCTGGCCCTTATCTACTGAGATCTTGGTGTTTCCTAATTTTTTTGGCTGTCCATGAATTTCTCTGCCCTGTGCTAATCCGATGTCTGAACTTATGAGCAGATTGGTACTAAACCCACCAATGAACTCTTGACCCTTTAGGTCTTTAACAGTGACTCCCACCATCACATTTGTCTCTTCGACTACGCCCATGCCTTCAACCTCAGGCATAAAGTAATTGTGGATCATCACATAGTTATTGAGTGATGTAAGTGGTGGGCCTATATGCAGAGCAATGGCTTCAGGTGTTGTTTC
Source organism: Candidatus Planktophila sp. (assembly GCA_044232665.1). Taxonomy (GTDB): domain Bacteria; phylum Actinomycetota; class Actinomycetes; order Nanopelagicales; family Nanopelagicaceae; genus Planktophila. The sequence continues at coordinate 2,330 of JBIILL010000044.1, forward strand.
ATAGACAGAAGTTAGTATCTGCACATTTCTATATTGAATTGGAAATTCTGGATAAAGTGGTGCTAACTTAGGCGTCGACCAAATATCTAGCTTTCCAAGGTTCATCAGCTAATCCTTAGGATTTTTCCTGGGTTAAGAAGATTAAGCGGGTCTAGCGAATTCTTGATTGCAATCATTGTCGCAACGGCGTTCTCGCCAGCCTCTTCTACTAAGGCTTCTATTTTTCCTAGACCGATCCCATGCTCGCCTGTGCATGTTCCATTCATCGCGATAATTGCCGATGTCATCTGATGCGTGAGGCTGCGAATCTCCTGTAACTCATTTGGATTACTTGGATCTGTAATTATGGTGCAATGGAAATTTCCATCTGCCACATGTCCAAAAATGCAAAACTGAAATGGGCTCTTTGAGAGAATTTTTTCGCAGGTATCGACCGCTTCTGCCAGGCGAGAAAGCGGAACAGCCATGTCAGTACTAACTACTCTCTTGCCCGGATTATTGTGGAGATTAGACCAATAAAGATCATGCCTTGCTTGCCAAAGTTTTCTACGAGCACTTTCATCAGAGGTCCATTCAAAATCACTTCCATTAAAATCACTTACAATTTCTTTAACTACTTGCGCATCATGTTCCACACTTGCTTGGCTTCCGTGAAACTCAAAAAATAGAGTTGGCTTTTCCGGCATAGTTAGCTGGCTGTGTTTGTTGACCGACTTAACACTTGCAATATCTAGAAATTCACATCGAGCGATATTTGTTCCCATTTGTACAATTGCTGCTGCTGCTTTAACTCCATCTTCTAGGCTCTCAAAGCGCACAACGGCGGCAGACATTTTCTCTGGGATTCCGAAAATTCTTAATGTTAACTCTGTAATAATCCCGAGCGTTCCTTCAGAGCCCACAATCAGACGGGTTAAGTCATATCCGGCAGATAGTTTTCTAGTCGGTCGCCCTGTTTGAATCACAGTTCCGTCAGCTAATACAACCGTCATCGCTAATACATTTTCCCGCATTGATCCATATTTGACCGTGGTCGTACCTGACGCCCCTGTCGAGGCCATCCCACCCAATGTTGCATCTGCGCCAGGGTCTACTGAGAAAAATAATCCGAAATTAGCGAGCTTTTCATTGAGAGCTACGCGGTGCACCCCTGCTTCAACACGGACCAATAAATCTTCAGAAGATACTTCAGTTATTTTGTTCATCAATGAAATATCTAGACTTATGCCTCCCATTATCGGTAGGACATGGCCTTCCAAAGAAGTTCCGGCTCCAAATGCAACCACTGGAATCTTCTCTGCGGTGCAGATTTTCATCACTTGGGAAACTTCAGCTGTGCTTTTCACATAAATAACGGCAGATGGCTTTACTGGAGGAAATGCAGATTCATCACGACCATGTTCATCTAGAACAGAATCTGTTGTTACAAATCGTTCATGAAAAATTGACTTAAACTTCTCCATTTGCTGTAAGGAGAGATCAATCCTTTGACCTTGTGCCATGTCGTAACTATACGTACTCCATGCGAAACACAGTTACTCTACGACCATGTTTTCTGGCTACCGGACCTTAATGAGCACGCCTGGGGCGATGAGATTTTCTATTCCTGGGGTAATCGCTCGCATGCCCATCTCTATGGATTCACTTGCACTTATTTTCATCGTTGTGGCAGTGAGCGATTCATATGCACTTGCTGGGGCGCTCAGTGCAACAGCATCAGTTTTTATGGCTATTGCAACACCTCATTGGTCGCGTGTAGCAGATCGCATTGGCCAAAGCGCCATGTTGGTGCGTGTTATTCCTATTAAGGTGGTGGGTCTTTCATTATTTACTGTTTTAGTTTTAAATAATGCGCCGGTATGGACTTGGTTTGTTTGCATCATTATTGCCGAGTCGATGTCAGTTAATACTGGTGGATTAGTTCGCCGGCGCTGGCTCCATATTCTTAGCCCAGATAAAACAAGCACAGCCGAAGATGAACAAGATCGTCACCTCGTAAATACTGCATACTCTTTTGAAGCCATCATGGATGAGGTTGTCTTTATTCTTGGGCCGATCATTGTTACGGCATGTGCGACAACAATCGCACCTGCTGCCGGAATCATCTCTGGAATCATCTTTGTTCTAATCGGTGTTCCGCTCTTTGTGATGCAAAAATCCACAGAACCTCCTGCCGCACCCAAGCGCATTATTGATCCTCACCCAGCGGTCATTAGAAATAAACGGGTTCAGGCCGTTGTTCTTGTTACAACTCTTCTGGGTGGATTCTTTGGTTCGATCGCAATCGTTACCGTTGCATTTGCCGATCAAAGAGGGCAAGAGAATATGTCAGGAGTTCTTTTGGCAGTGTGGGCACTTGGAAGTGGCATTGCCGCCATTATCAATGGAACGATTAAGTGGAAGCTTTCAAGTGCTTCTCGATTCCTGATCTTCTTATTCGCTTTGACCTTACTGTCAGTTCCAATGTTATTTACACACTCCTTGGGGTGGCTAGCCGTTGCTTTATTCTTTAATGGATTTGCAGTAGCACCCCTCGTTATTAATGCATACGGTGTTGCAGAGGGCGCAGTCCCTGCCGATCAGATAACTGAAACATTGACCTGGGTCGTTGCTGGAATGCCATTGGGCGGTGCAATCTCTAGTGCTCTATCGGGTCAAGTCATCGATCGCTTTGGTGCAGAGATTGCATTTTGGGTACCCCTGGGATTCATGATTGCGGCATGTGCAGCCACGCTGCCTTACTTCAGCACTTATAAGGCTCTCATCGACTACCCTCGTGCTCGTGACTGAGTTACGACTAAATGGAAAGACCGAAGATGGTCTGCACCTTTCATTACACGACAATGACGGTAATGAGTTCACCGTCCGCGTGAGCGACACATTGCGTGCAACGGTTAATCAGCAGCGACTCATGTCAGTTCCAACAACTGATGAGCCATCTTTATCAATCAAAGAGGTTCAGCGATTGCTTCGCGCCGGACAAACTGCAGAACAAATCGCACGCGATAATAATATTTCAATTGAAAAGATTGAACGTTTTGCAGGTCCAATTATTTCAGAGCGCATCTATATCATTGATCAGGCCCAACAGATTGCAATTCGCAAAGAAGGTGGACGCGAAGCGGTAACTCTTCTTGGTGTTGTTATCTCTCGTCTTGCACCCCGCAATATTGATGCATCAGAACTTTCTTGGGATTCATGGCGCTTAGAAGATGGCACCTGGACAATCGAGCTTCACTATCCAAACAACACTGGCGTTGGTATTGCGCAATGGAACTTTGATGCAACCCTTCGCACCGTCGAATCCATGGATGAGAATGCGCGTTGGATGATGGGTGATGAGCCTGCGCCACGTCAGCTTCCAACACCGGGGTTAGTTCCAACAGAAGCTTCTCACCCCTCCGAGCGTCGCATCATCGATGTCTATAGCGAGTTCCGCAAAGAGGTAACTGAAGAAGAGATTGAAGACATCGTTGAAGAGATTCGCGAAGTCCCACGCTTAGCAGTTATTCGCGAAGAGCCAGATGATGAGGCCTCTCGTGATGGAATCACAGCACGTGCAAAGGTCCCGAGCTGGGATGAAATCATGTTCGGCATTAAGCCAGAGGACAAGTAAGCCTTAACTGAGAGTTGTTGTAAGTAATCCAACCTGCGATTCAATATCACTGTCTGCGCCATGATGGCCAACCATTGCGCCTTCTTTTTCTACGCGATCAGCATCAAGTAAAACAAGACCTCCACGTGCAATTGCGATGACCTCACCCATGCGATCAAGGGCATCTGCACTTACCTCACTACCAAATAAGTTGCTAGAAATAGCTTGTTCGCGGGTTAGCACTAATGCTTTGTCCTGCAAGTACTCTTGCCACAAAGATGCCGTTTCTGCCCGTGCTGTAGGTGAATCAGAATCCAAATAGAGATGACGAGCACGAGGTTCACCCGCAACAACACTGACACCTTGCATCAATGGATTATCAAGGCCGATAACAATCTTTTCTTGAACATTAATCATGCCGTGATCTGATGTAACCCAGATGCGCGTTCCCTTAGGAACCTCTTTCATCAACTGCGACACCATCTGATCAATCATGCTCAACGCTGCAATCCATTTTTCACTGCCCACACCATCAGAGTGGCCAGCAGTATCTAAATCATTGACATATAAATAGACAAAAGATGGTGCTTTGTGCAAAGCTAACTTTGTCTCACTGATTAAATCAGCAACCAGGTTTGCACCTTTATATTGTGCTCCGCGGAAAACAGCTCGTGTAAAGCCAGAGTTTTCATATCGCTTGGCCGCAACATGTGTCACATTAATTCCAGCAGCTGCTGCTCGTTGAAATAAAGTCTCTATAGGTTGCCAATTTTCAGGGTCAACACGCTCATCCCACTTAAGTGCATTGAGCAATCGTCCACCACTGCGCGGAACTTGCACGGTGTATCCCAACATTCCGTGAGCGCCAGGTAATTCTCCGGTTGTTAGCGTTGCAAGAGATGTCGCAGTTGTTGAAGGAAACGCTGTTTGGATACATCCGTGGTTAAACATGCGTGACATCGTTGGCATCGCATCTGCATGCGTGGCAAGTGTGTCAAAGCCAAAACCATCGATTAAGAAAAGAAGTTCGCGGCCCATTGGCGATTGCCCCACCGCTAAGTGATCAACTGCACTTTCAAGGCCAAGGGAAGAAAAGATCGATGGCGTTATCTGGGACAAATGCACGTGCTTATCTTGCCACGACTGTGCACTAGAGTTTGGCTATGGAAAAGGCGATCAAGTTCTCAGCTGAAGTTGCTGATGCACTTAAGGCTGGAAAGCCTGTTGTTGCACTCGAATCAACAATTATCAGCCATGGTTTGCCACGTCCTTCTAACCTAGATGTTGCCCTTGAATGTGAACGAATCGTCCGTGAAGCAGGAGCGGTCCCGGCAACGATCGCATTGCTAGATGGCAAGGTTTTGGTTGGCCTTGAGCGCCCAGAGCTAGAAGCGATTGCAAACCGGGATGACATCTCAAAGGCATCTATTCGCGACTTAGCAATCATCGTGGCGCAAGGAAAATCTGCAGCAACAACGGTTGCAGCAACTGCTCATATCGCAGCGATCTGCGGAATCAACATCTTTGCAACAGGCGGCCTTGGTGGTGTGCACCGCGGTGCTAATGAATCTTTTGATGAATCAGCAGATTTAACAGCGCTGTCTCAACTAGATATGACCATTGTCTGCGCCGGGGTTAAATCAATTTTAGATGTTCATGCAACCCTTGAGCGTCTTGAAACTCTTGCTATCGGTCTAGTTGGCTATAAGACCAACTCATTTCCTGGCTTTTACTTAACAGATTCTGGTTACACCCTAGAACACCGTGTTGATTCACCGGAAGAGATCGCAGCAATCATCAGATCTCGCACAGCCGTATCAACACACTTTAAAGCACTTGTTGTTGCAAACCCTGTTCTAAAGGAGATGCCTAAGGCTCGCCATGATGAAATTTTGGCAAGTGGATTGGCTCGCGCAAAGAGTGAAGGCATTGATGGAAAGCTAGTTACTCCTTTCTTGCTCGAACATTTCCACACCGCCTCAAAGGGTGAATCACTTGCCATCAATACTGAAATCATTAAATCTAACTGCTTGCTTGCAGCCCAGATTGCGGTGGCACTTCGATGAAAAAGATTTTGTGTATTGGTGACTTAGCACTCGATGTTATTTCACAACTAAAAGAGCCCATCAACTACGGCAATGACACAGCCAGCAAGATCTCTAGCCACCCTGGCGGACAAGCGGCAAATGTTGCAACCTGGATTACCCGTACAAATTCACGCTCTCACCTAGTTGCACGAACTGGCAATGATCCAGTGGGTTTTGCGTTGATTTCAGACCTAGATAAATACGGTGTGGAACACCTGAATTTGATGCATAGCGGACGCCCAACAGGAGTTGTTGTTATCTTGGTTGATGCCAATGGTGAGCGCACAATGTTTCCGGACAACGGGGCAAATGCCGACCTTGAAGTAAGTGATTTGCCACCGCTAGATGACATAGATGGTGTTTATATTTCAGGGTACGCCCTGCTTGATTTTCGTAGTCGCGACGCGGTAATTGCAATGATCAAGAAGATCAAAGCTGCAGGAAAGCCAATCTTTTTTGATCCAACAACAACCGGGGCTCTCAAGGTTGTTTCATTAGATGAGGCTCTCTCATGGGTAGCGATGATGGATGGCATTCTTCTCAACAGTGAAGAGGCTCTCTACCTTGGCAACTCAAAGGATTTAGTTGAGGCAGAAAAGAATCTTCAGAAGTACACACCACTTGTAGTTATCAAACTCGGTTCAAAGGGTGCGATGGCATCCAATGGAAATGAATCTGCAAAGGTTCCGGCGGTAACAACCAATGTTGTCGACACAACTGGTGCTGGAGATTCATTTGCCGCTGGCTTTATTCCAAAGTGGCTGGAAACAAGTGATTTAACTCAAGCCCTAACGGCCGGTGCAGCCCTTGCTGCAAAGTGTGTTTCATCAGTTGGGGCGCGCCCTCCCCTAAATTAACGCTTACTCTTGGCAGAATGCCCCAATGGCAACTGCGAAGACTCCCGCGAAATCTGCGGCTAAAGGTAAGAAACCCGCTGGACCAAAGCCCGGTGAATATCCTGGAAAGATCGTTGACATCGATGTTTCCAAGGAAGTTTCTGATTCCTTTCTTGAATATGCATACTCAGTAATTTATTCACGTGCACTACCTGATGCACGCGACGGTTTAAAGCCTGTTCACCGTCGCATCTTGCATCAGATGGCAGATATGGGACTTCGTCCAGAGCGCGGACATGTAAAGAGCGCACGTGTTGTTGGTGAGGTAATGGGTAAGTTGCACCCACACGGTGATGGCGCAATCTATGACGCACTTGTTCGTATGGCGCAAAGTTTTTCAATGGGATTGCCATTAATTGATGGTCACGGAAACTTTGGTTCATTAGATGCTGGCCCTGCTGCCATGCGTTATACCGAAGCACGTTTGGCACCTGCTGCCATGTCTATGGTTGCAGAAGCAGATGA